>CAZHPX010000134.1:0-4528 GCA_964534785.1 uncultured Desulfobulbaceae bacterium
GATTCATTACTGGTAAACTGGGCTTTTGTGGGGATAAGTAATTCAACAGGCTCATTTATGTATCGGAAAAATAGCAGTGAAACGGCGAAGTTTCTGTGGGAATTGTTCCTATGGGGGTAAATGTTGAATATCGAATGTCAAGGTAAATGACAAAAACTGTTTATTTGCATATCGGGATCATGTATTTTAACTTCGACTTCAGTATTTTCAGAACTCCTTACTTGCGGGAAAGTAAGGAGTTCTGATATTATGAATCAAGGTAGAGTTTTTACAACTCAAACAATTGTACTTCGGGAAAGCCTCAACAACCTGTTAGATATAAGCGGTCTCAACAAAAAGATCCGAACCGCAAAAACAATCCTGATCAAGCCCAACCTGGTTGATGCTCTTCCCCCGCCGGTAACAACCCCTGTGGACATTATTGCCGCTCTGATCGATTATCTCCATGAACATTGTCAGGCAACTATTATCATCGGCGAAGGAACTGCTTCTGCAAGCCATGATACCTTTTATATTTTCAATAAATTGGGATATACAGAGATGGCAGGGAAAAAAAATGTTAAACTGGTTGATTTAAATCAGGAAAAAAGCGTGTTACTGCAACAGAAAAAATGTAAACGGTGGCCGGAAATGCATCTGCCGGAAATAGTCTTTAACAGCTTTCTCTTATCTGTACCTGTTCTCAAAGCCCATACCCTGGCTGATATAACCCTGACCCTGAAAAATATGATGGGGCTGCCCCCGCCCACTCACTACCAGCAGGGCAACGGGTGGAAAAAATCAAAGTTTCATTATGCTATCGGTCCGGCAATCGCAGACCTAAACAGATATCGCTGCCCGGATTTCACCCTCCTTGACGGCAGAGAAGCAATGGTGGAATCTCACTTGTGGGGACGCACCCTGAGTCCGGCACCGAATATGCTGATCGCAAGCTCAGATCCGGTGGCAATCGACGCTTACGGGGCAGGGATACTTGGTATAAACTGGCGGGACATTGACCATATCCGCGGCCTGCACGGTGAACTGGGACAGGCGGAGCCTCTTCAGGTGGTAGTTGTGATTTAATGCTTCTTTTTTTTGTTTGTTTTCCCGCCAGAACCCCTGGAGTCAAGCAATTGTCCACATTTTTTCCTGACCAGCAAGGGGCATTTGCTGCAATACTTGCCTTTTTTTTTAAACTTACCGCAACAACTTTTCTTGACTTTCTTTTTACTCTTTAACTTTTTCCCCATAAGACTCCTCTGTACCCTCCACTCACCGAGCATTGACAGGTTCCGGCACAGGGCAATAGATGAACGCTAAAAGATTCCAGCGTCACAAATCTTACTTATGACCACCTTGCAAAATTGCCTTTCGGAGTCTCGCAGGCTCGCTTACCTCGCCCAACTTCTGCGTTATGCTCAAACCTCTACTGTTCCTCTCCACTGTCAACTTTCACCAGTTCCACCTGGAAAATAAGCATTGAACCAGGCTCAATAAGCGGCGGTGCACCCCGATCACCATAGGCAAGATCCGGCGGGAGATAAAGTTCATAGACGGCCCCTTCTTTCATCAACTGCAGGGCTTCCTGCCAACCGCTGATAACCTGACCGACCTTAAACACTGCCGGTTGATTTCTCTTGTATGAACTGTCAAACTCTGTCCCGTCAATAAGAGTTCCCTTATAGTGAACCGTTACGGTATCGTTAACGGTCGGTACCGCTCCGCTCCCTTTTTTTATCACCTTATACTGCAAACCGGATTCTGTCTCTTTAACTCCATCTTTTTTTCTGTTTTCAGAAAGAAATTTTTCTGCTGCAGCCCGGTTTTCAGCAACCATCCTTACGGTCTCCTGAATCTCCTTTTCCTGTTGCCGGGCAGCGAAATCCTGCTGTACTGCCACCACCTCTGCCTCGCTCAGCAAAGCTTCCCTGCCTTCATAGGCATCAACAATACCCCTCTGGAGGATATCAAGGTTAAAATCCTCACCTAACCTCTTAAAGTAAGTGCCGAGGTCAAGCCCCATGGCATAACTTAATTTTTCTGTTTCGCTTTTCAGCTCCACTGGTTTATCGGCAGCAACAGCTACCCCGGTTAATAAAAACACACTCAGTAAACCTGCTCCAATTTTTTTCATCAATATCTCCATATTAAAAATGTGAAAAGTAAATTCTACTCCATCAAAAAACTTAAAAGTAACGGTTGGGTAAATTGTACATCACTAATCAGACACCCGCCACTACTGTTTCTTATCCAAAACAACAATGGTTATGCCTGGATTTTGACGATTCAAGTCAGGATGGGTTGACAAAAAAGGAAATCGACGCAAAAGATGTTTTCCCACCCCGGAACCACGACTGAACTCTTCACCGGTAACCACGGTATTGACGATACCATGATGAAGTTCATAATCAAGTCTATGACGAATCGCTTTTTTTATTTTCCCGCCTTTACCGCTGGAGCCATAACCATGGATCAAGGTAAGCACCCTGTATCCATGCAGGCAGGCGGATTCAAGTTCCACAGCCAACCGTTTCAATGCCTGCTCAACTGTGGGCATCCCCTTTTCAAGGTTGATCAGGCGGTGCCGGGCATCAGGTAACACAGAAGCAGGAGTCGTACACTCCTCTCCGCACCATGGGCAGGTACTCATCCCCACGCCTGTTTCATTGCCGCAAATTTCACAGACAACCTCAGTCATATTTACCCTTAGAGATCATATCACAAAAAACAGCTAATCACCTTGTCCCATGTCCCCTGTAACCTGTAACCTGGCACCTGATTCACCTCCGGCACACTTCAATAACAGCCGGGACCTGCTGTAAATGCTGCTGAACATTATGGAGATGATCAATATCCCTGACCTTGACCACGACATTCAAGACATCGACATTATCCGGGGTAGTTCTGACTTTCAACTCGACGATAACCGCATCATCGGCAGAAATAACACCACTTATATCCGCAAGAATATTTTTCCCGCTCTCCGCCCTGATAAACAATGCGACCGAATGTAATGTCCCTTTTTCTGCCGACCAGTGTACCGGTAACCACCGCCTGGGATCAGTGGCTGATAAATTTGGACAATCACTCCTATGGATGGAAATACCGGCACCGGTCGTAATAAACCCCATAACATTATCTCCGGGAACCGGTTTACAGCACTTACTTATCTTAACCAGCATATCATCAATGCCGCCAACTTCAATTCCCTCCCGGGGAATGCCTCTTTCAATGCTATCTATGTCCCGTTTCCCTCTTCCGGGCATCTCATCATGACGATGTTGTTCCTCTTCAGCCTGTACTTCTCCAAGGTGCAGAGCCTTCAACAATTGCTGAATGGTAACCTTCCCGGAACCAACTTTAACCAGCATGTCATCAAGACTATTACAGTGCAGAGTTTTCAATAACAAGCGAACATGACCGCTTCTGATTATTTTTTTCAGGGTAACATTATGCTTCTTAAGCTCTTTCTCACATATCTCCCGCCCTAATGTCAAGGCCCGCTCTCTTTCCTCCCGCCGCAGCCAGTGCCTGATTCTGGTTCTGGCACGACTGGTTTTTACCATTTGCAGCCAGGACCGTTTGGGACGCTGAGTTTTAGATGTCAGGATCTCAACAACATCACCATTTTGCAGTTCATTCTTTAAGGAAATAATCTGGCCATTCACCTTTGCCCCGACACAACAGTCTCCGACATCGGTATGGATGGAATAGGCGAAATCAACGGGGGTGGAACCACGTGGCAATTCCCGCACCTCACCATCAGGGGTCAGAGCATAAATGTCCGGCTCAAACAACTCCCCCCTGACCGACTCCATAAACTCATTTGGGTCTTCAACCTCCTGTAACGATTTAACTAATTGTTTAAGATCATGGAATAATCTGGCATCATTACTGGTAACTTTCTGCCCTTCTTTATAGGCCCAGTGAGCAGCAACACCCTCCTGGGCCACCCTGTCCATTTCCTCGGTACGGATCTGAATCTCGATGAAATTACCTCGCGGACCAATGACAGTAGTATGAAGAGATTGATAATTATTGGATTTTGGCGAGCTGATAAAATCCTTTATCCGTCTCGGTATCGGCTTCCAGTCGGCATGAACCGTACCCAGAGCCTGGTAACACTCCCTGACATTGCTGACAATGATACGAAAGGCAACTTTATCATAAACCCGCTCCAGGGGAATTTTCTGGACCATAAGCTTTTTATATATTGAATACAAATGCTTGGGCCTGCCGATAATTTCCAGAGGGGAAACCTTGTTCTCTTCTAATTTCTCGCGAATAATCGCGAGAACTTCATCCACATATGCCTGTCGTTCCGACAGAGTTGACTCCAAACGTAAGGTAAGCTCTTGATGCTCAACCGGAAGAAGAAAAGAAAAAGCATAATCTTCCATCTCCCGTTTCATCCAGTCGATACCGAGTCGGCTTGCCAGCGGGGCATAGATATCCATGATTTCTCTGCCCATATGCCGTTTCAATTCATCAGGTCCAGTCTCCATGGACACCATATCCTGGAGACGATCGGCAAGCCTTACCAGCA
>CAZHPX010000135.1:0-4526 GCA_964534785.1 uncultured Desulfobulbaceae bacterium
GGTGGGTTATATTTACCATTTGAAATAGTGAGGTACAACAATGCAATATACGGTAATTCTTGAAAAAGGTGAATCCAGTTATGGCGCTTTCGTTCCTGATCTTCCAGGGTGTATCGCTGCAGGAAAAACAAAAGATGAGACACTGGAATTAATCAAGGAAGCTATTGAGTTTCATATTGAAGGTCTACAGGAAGAAGGAGAAATAATTCCGAAACTTCATTGTGATTTTACGCGTGTGGAAGTCAATGCCGCATAATAATGCAAATACACTTGGATGGTTAAAAGTGTCGCGCAAAAAATGTGCAACACTTTTAACCGCCGGTGATTTGCGGCGATAACCGCCCCCTGCCAACTGTCCTTAAGTTTTCGGATAAAATGTCTGATTCAACCAAAGAAAAAGAGATAGTTTATGCGGTGCCGGCTAATTTCATGAACATGGAAGGGAGCCGGGAAGAAGATGAAATTGATCTTTTCGAACTGTGGAAGATCCTCTGGTCTGGAAAATGGTTTATGGTTTTTTGGACGATTTTATGGACACTTGCTGCTGTTTTGGTAAGTTTACAATTACCGAAAGAGTACAAGGCATCTGCAACATTAATTTCTGCCCAGCAGAAGCCGTCAGGACTAAGCGGCCTTATTGGCAATCTGCCTCTGCCTATTGCCTTGCCCGGTCAATCACCGGATAATATCATATTGTTTCTTGAAAGCCGTACCCTGCGGGAACGCTTGATCAAAAAACATAATCTCCTGCCATTACTATATAAAGACTTATGGAAGCCTGAGACCAATAGTTGGGATATTATAAAGCCAACTGATAAACCGACAGTGGTGAAGGCCTTACAAGGGGAGATATTAAATAATCTATTTAATGTTACCAACGATAAAAAAACCGGCCTGATCAAGCTAAGCTGGACTGGTCAAGACCCGGCTTTTTGTTTCAGAATGCTAAAAGAGGTTATCAATGAACTCACTTTTTTTATGGATAACGAATATGTTTCCAATGCCCGGCGAGAACGTGAGTTTGTTGAAAGACAGCTTGCCAAAGCCACCACCGAGCTTGAGCATTGGGAACGACAGGTGCCGACCGCCCAGCTCTCCCTGTCCAAAATTAACCGGGAACAATTCACCTCACACATGGTTTATACCGAACTGCGCAAACAACTGGAGCTGGCCAAAATCACCGAGGCCAAACAGGTAGAAAATTTCGAGATTCTTGACAGCCCTTTTGTGCCGGAATTGCCGTATAAACCTAATAAAAAAATGATTGTCGCTCTTGCTTTTGTCCTCTCAGGTTTTCTGGCTGTTACCCTGGTGTTTTTGCGGCACGCCATCCGCAATAGCAACCAGAAGAATGTTGCAGGTAATGTTGCAGATAATATTGCGGGTCGAGAGGGATGAACAGACAACAGGGCTATTTCCTGTGCAGTTGAGATCACGGTTTTTTGTAATATTATCTGTTTTTTTCCTGGTACTCAGTGCCTGTGGTATGGTTCTGGCTGATACGACAACAACAGCCCGGCCGCTTGCCTCTCTGCAATCTTTCACCGGCATCTGGGATATGCCGACAGCCAGGATTCTTCCAGACTGGCAAGTTCGTGTCAAGTATGGAAAATCCGAGCCCTATCGTTACTACGGCGTTGCCCTTGGACTTTTTGACCGCCTGGAGTTTCATGGTCAATTTACGGAAAATTCCGCACTCATAGCCTTTGCCGGTTACGATTATGGCTATCATAAAGACCGTAATGCCGGAGCCAGGCTGGTTCTGCTCAAGGAAGACGCTCACCTGCCGCAAATTGCCATAGGAGCTTATGACCCTATCGGTACCTCTCTTTTCCCATCCCGTTATCTTGTTTTATCTAAAATGTTTGGTAATCTTGATGTTACCCTGGGACTTGGCCAGGGGTTGCTGGGCAGTGAGGCGCTGGCTGATATTACCAGAGATGGCCGGAGTGAAACCTTTGACACTACATTTCTCTTATCTGATCCATTCCGGCAGACCAGCCTGTTTGGCGGTATTGAATATCATTTTTCCAAAGACCTGACCTTTTCGGCGGAATATTCCTCGCTCAAATATGAAGGAATGCATGGCGCCCCTGCACAGGCACGCTGGCCGGTAAACCTGGGCCTCAAGTATCGCTTCGGCAAACATCTTTTCCTTCAGGGTGGTTTCATGCGGGGCAGTGAATGGAGCTTAGGTCTGTCTATAGACCTTCCCCTTGATCCGGAAGGAATGCTGCCCTGGGAAAAAGAAGCCCCTTATCGTTCCACGGAAAAGAAACGCTGGCAGGCATATGAGGCGGACAACCGCCAGATGGCCGCCCTTATTGCCCATGAGTTACAAGATGACGGCTTTATCGGCGTGGAAACATCGGTCAGCGACCAAGCAATCTGGATAGAATTTATTAACAGCAAATATCTTTCCAATGCCAAAGCCTTTGGCCGGATAGCACAGATTGTTGACCGCATTGCTCCTGAACGGAAAACTACCCTGTATCTCAATCTTTCCTCCAACGGGCAGGTCATACAAAGCCTCAGGGCAAGCCGGCAGGAACTGCGGGCATTTATCAATGGCAAGCTCGATAAAGAGGCTTTTTTAGAATTTGCCGAACTATCTCTCTATAACAGCCGCCAGCATGATTCTTTTTTTGCAGAACCTGATAATATCAGCAGTTACCAGGCCCAGGATGACTGGTTTGATTATGACGTAAACCTCAAGGTAAGAACATTTCTCAATAACCGGGCCGGATTTTTTAAGCATAAGGTTTTTCTGCAGCCCAGATTTTCCGTGTTTCCGTGGAAAAACAGCGCCTTACTGGGAGAACTGGAATTTACCCTGTTAAATGAACTTGACGAGGTCCTGTTTCCTCCTCTTGAGCCGGAGCCAACCCGCACCGATTTAATTGGCTATGAGCAGGAATCAAGGCTGCGGATCTCGGTATTGGCATTTGATCAGCATGCCTCTCTTCCTTTTAATGTTTCAGGACGATTCTCCGCCGGTCTCTTTGAAAGCGCGTACGCTGGTGTCGGCATGGAAGTATTTCGTTTTTTTAATAACGGCCGTTTCGGTATAGGTCTTGAAAGTACCGCGGTGCGCAAGCGGGATTCTGAAAACAATTTCAAGCTAAGCAGCGCCATTACCAAAACCTATGACTCTCATTTCCTTAACCTCTATACTTTGCTCTGGCCAAGCCAGGGCCTTGAAGCCGGGTTAAAAGCCGGGCAATTCCTGGCCGGGGATCAAGGGGTCCGCATAGAACTGCGGCGCAGTTTCAAATACTTTACTATTGGCGCCTGGTACACTCATACAGACACGGATGATTTTATCGCCGCAGAAAACCGGGCTGCCAGGGAAAAGGGAGTCTTCATCCGCGTTCCTTTTTCTATCTTCAGCGACCATGACAGGCGAGGCCATCTCTACTACTCCTTTGCCAGCTTTACCAGAGACCCTGGACAAATTGTCCGGCAACCCAGCCGCCTATATCCAATGAATCCATATAAGTCAATGCACCATACCCGGGCAACCCTGGAAGATATGAGAGAGCGCTAGTCAGGTGCCGGAAACAAGCACCACCGCTCCCATGGACGCGACCGCTACGGTATCGCCGGAGAGCGGTACGCCCTTCTTTTCCTCGACAATATCCTTTGGCCCCGCGGCCGCCGTATCAATAATCTTGAACCACCGGCGGCCGTTTTCAAGAACAGGTACGGTAAATACCTGCTCCTCACTGTTGCTGTTCAGCATCACAAAAAAATCGTCATCGCGCTCGCCGTTAACCGCGCTGCCGTCCAACAAAAAAGCCAGGGCCCGGGCGGATGGCGACCAGTCCTGCTGGTCTGGATGCAGTCCCTGCCATCTTATTTCCCGACAGGAACAATGGCTAGGATTGGGGAAAAAATCAGCCCGGCGGAACACCTGGTGATTTTTGCGTAAGTTGATGAGCAATTTAAAAAACCGCAGCAGATCATTATTCTTTTCCGCCAGGCGGAAGTCCAGCCAGCTGATCTCATTATCGTGACAATAGGGGTTATTATTGCCGCGCTGGGTACGGCCGAATTCATCGCCCGCCACCATCATGGGTACGCCTTGTGACAGGAAGAGAATGACGGCAAAGGTCCGTATCCTCCTGTACCGTAATTCTTCTATCTCCGGATCAGACGTTCCCCCTTCGGTGCCGCTGTTCCA
Organism: uncultured Desulfobulbaceae bacterium; assembly: GCA_964534785.1. Taxonomy (GTDB): domain Bacteria; phylum Desulfobacterota; class Desulfobulbia; order Desulfobulbales; family Desulfobulbaceae; genus DRLX01. Next base: position 4,184 of record CAZHPX010000135.1, read on the forward strand.
ACTGATTTCATGGTTACTGCCGTCCTTGTTGTTTTCGCCGTTTGTTTCGTTGTGCTTTTTATTGTAACTCACCAGGTCATACAGGGTAAAACCGTCATGGCTGGTGATGAAATTGATGCTGTTAAACGGCCGTCGGGAACTTTTCTGGTAAAGATCGGCGCTGCCTGCTATGCGGGTGGCCAGGGGTGCCACCGTATTTTCATGGCCGCACATAAAGGCCCGGACATTGTCGCGGAACTTGCCATTCCATTCGGCCCAGCGGGCGCTGGTGGAAAAACTGCCCACCTGGTACATGCCGGCCGCGTCCCAGGCCTCGGCAATTATTTTAGTATGGGCCAGGATG
>CAZHPX010000136.1:0-4523 GCA_964534785.1 uncultured Desulfobulbaceae bacterium
TTAGGTGTTTTGACGGGCGGACGGGTTGTCGGGGACGGAGTCTTGTTAATCAGCGGGGTTAACAGCTTACAGCTCGCCGGTGCCGGAGAGCTGACCTTTGTAACTAACCCCAAACTGGCAGGACAACTGGCAGAGACGAGAGCATCTGCAGCAATTGTCCCTGAAGAATTGGAAGGGGTTGTGAGCAACCAGATCATCAGCAACGATCCGGATATGGCTGTGGCGATTATTCATAACCATTTGCTCTCTAAGCCCTTTGTTGCTGCCGGTATTCACCAGAGTGTGGTGACAGGCTCCAGTTGTTTGATTGCAGATATGGTGTCTATTGCTCCCCGGGTCTGTATCGGGGAACGGGTACGAATTGGGGAGCGGGTAACTATTCATCCGGGGGTGGTTATTGGTGATGATGTGGAGATAGGCGATGACTGTGTTCTTCATGCTAATGTGGTTGTTGCTTATGGCTGTATTATTGGCAGAAGGGTTGTTCTTTTTCATGGGGCAGTTATCGGCAGTGATGGGTTTGGTTTTGCCACGGATAGGAAAACCGGTGAGCATGTAAGTAAACCCCAGGTAGGTATTGTCCGCCTTGATGATGATGTTCAGGTGGGTGCCAACTCCTGTGTGGATCGGGCAGCTTTTGGGGTTACCCATGTCAAGAGCGGAGTACGGATTGATAACCTGGTCATGGTTGGCCATAATGTGGAAATTGGTGATAATTCCATTCTGGTCGGTCAATGCGGTATTGCCGGTTCCACGGTGTTAGGCAGGAATGTGGTACTGGGAGCCAAGGCGGCAGTCGGAGGACATTTAAAAATAGGTGACGGAGTGATGGTGGCGGGCAAGAGTGGTGTTCATAATAACCAACCCCCCGGAGCAGTGGTGGGGGGGACTCCAGCCTTTGATATTAAAAAATGGGGTAAGTCGGCAGCTATATATGGGAAACTTCCGGAGATGCGGCGGGAAATCAAGCGGCTGGGACGGGAGTTGGAAAAGATTATCAGCACCGAGGCAGAAAAAAAATAAAAGAAAAACAGGAGTAAGTAATTATATGATAGATGAAAAAAAATATAAGTCACCGATTGATATCAAGGAAATATTGGAACTGCTTCCCCATCGTTACCCTTTTGTTATGGTTGACAGGGTACTTGAGATTGAACATGGAGTTTCCATTGTCGGATTAAAGAATGTCTCCATGGGAGAACCGTTTTTCCAGGGGCATTTCCCCGGTGAGCCGGTTATGCCGGGAGTTTTGATACTCGAAGGAATGGCTCAGGCTGGCGGGGTGTTGGCATATCTGTCTGATCCGGAAATGATTGGCGAAAAGCTGGTTTATTTTGCAGGTCTGGATAATGTCCGTTTCCGCAAGATTGTCTACCCCGGTGATCAGATTATTTACAGGGTGGAGATAATTAGACAGAGAAGCAAACTGACCAAGATGAAAGGCAAAGCCTTTGTTGATGATGAGCTGGTGGCGGAAGCTGAGCTGCTTGCTACTTTCTCTTAAACTTTTTGATCTTTTAATTTCATCAATAGAAAAAAAATTTAAAATATTCTTTTTATTTATACTCTTATGACCATACATAAAACAGCAGTGATTGATCCCCGTGCGGAAATTCATTCCCAGACAACCATTGGACCATATGTCGTAATTGAGGGACAGGTTACCATTGATGAGGGAACTTTGATAGGTTCTCATACCATGTTATCCGGGCGGACAACCATCGGTAAAAACAATACCATTGGTTCTTTTACCTCCATTGGTGCTCCTCCTCAAGATATTCATTATAAAGGAGAGGATACTGAGTTGATTATCGGTGACGATAACCATATTCGTGAATATGTTTCCATTCATCGGGGAACCGTGGGCGGGGTTGGTAAAACTGTTATCGGTGATGGTAACCTGATCATGGCATACTGCCATATTGCCCATGACTGTATAATAGCTGATAAGGTTATCATGGCTAATGTGGCGACTCTTGCCGGTCATGTGGAGGTGGGCAGTTATGTAAATATTGGCGGTCTTTCTGCTGTCCATCAGTTTTGCCGGTTAGGTGAATACAGCTATGCCGGCGGCATGACCGGTATCGGTATGGATGTGCCGCCCTTTGTTATTGTCACCGGAGTCAGAAACCGAATGCGGATTACCAGTATCAACAAGATTGGTCTGCGTCGTAATGGTTTTTCCCAGGAAGTTATTGCTCATCTGGAAAATGCCTTCAAAATTATTTTTCGGACAACCGGGTTGTTGACCGGAGAAGCTTTGGAAAAGACCCTGGAAGAAATTCCTGATTGCCGGGAAGTTACCAGGCTCGTTGAGTTTTTTAGAGACAGTAAGCGAGGTGTTGTCAGACGAGTTGACCGGGACCTGAAATAGCTCTTACCTTCTTTGCATAAATTTGATTAAGATTATGGAAAAAACACCTATCGGGCTTGTGGCGGGTGGAGGTCAGTTCCCCCTGCTTTTTGCCCGTGAAGCATATAAGCGGGGACGAAAGGTTATTGTTGCAGCCCATTTAAACGAAACCAGTCATGAACTTGAAGATGAGGCAGACAAGACCTGTTGGGTTAAGCTTGGCCAGCTTGGGAAAATTCTGAAATTTTTTAAGAATAATGGCGTAGAAGAAACTGTTTTTGCAGGAACAATTACCAAGACCAGGATATTTAGGGACGTTCTGCCTGATATTAAGGGTTTAACTTTGTGGAATAAAATTGATATTCGTCAGGACGACGCAATTCTCAGGGCAGTGGCGGCTTCTTTTGAAAAGGAAGGAATTTCAGTACTTCCATCAACCATCTACCTTGAATATCTTCTCTTTCCCCAGGGTGTGCTGAGCAGAAAAAAACCGGCTGCAAAAGAGATTGAGGATATTCATTTCGGCTGGAAAATTGCCAGGGAAATCGGTAGATTAGACATTGGTCAATGCGTGGTGGTCAAGGAAAGGAGCGTGCTGGCAGTCGAGGCCATAGAGGGGACCGATGCCGCAATTTTAAGGGGTGGAGAATTGGCAAATGGCAGGGCAGTGGTGATTAAACTGCGTAAACCAGGTCAGGATTTTCGTTTTGACCTGCCTGCAACCGGTACGAAAACAGTAGAGACCATTGTTCGCGCAGGGTGTACGGTATTGGCGGTTGAGGCTTTTCAGTCGCTTCTCTTTGACAGAAAAGAAATGATAGCTGCTGCGGATAAGGCGGGCATTGTTGTGGTTGGAGTCCGTGAGGAACCAGACGGCAGCCTGAGCTGGTAGCTTTTTCAGAGGACAGAAACCAGAATAGCTTGCACAAAGGCTGATATAAACTATACCGAACCGCTTACCTGATCTGTACTCTATTCACCAGGTAAGAGAAGGCTCCGAATGCGAAGCATCAAACCATTCTGTCCTCTGGTTTCTGGTTTATGTCTTCTGATTTCTCCAGGCAAACCTGTTGCTTATCCATATCACGCAACAAGGAAATCTGGGCCAGCAGGGCAACCACCGCCGTGTCCACATGGAGAATTCTTCTGCCCATGGAAAATTTCACAAAACCCTTCTCCATAAATCTCTCACATTCGTACCCACTCCATCCACCCTCCGCTCCCACAGCAAGGATGATGGTTTGATTATGAAAATTTTTAGCTCCACCTCCTCCAATACCGCCAAAAGCCTCAGCAAGATTTTTTGAGGTTCCCGGATGGGCCAGCAGACCAACACCATTTATCCCAGGAACAATATCCTCCAGAAAAGGCTTGAATTTATCATAAATCTCGACCGAAGGTAAACGGGTATCCATCCCCTGTTCTAACCCTTCAACAAGCAGGCTTCTTATTTTATCAGGGTGAAGAATCGGAGACTGAAAAAAAGATTTTTCCACCCGCCGGGCCCTAATCAGATAAAAACGACGCACTCCCATAACCGTAGCCTGTTTAAGAATCCTCTGCAACATAATCGGCCTGGGCAGGGCCAGAATCAGTTCGATGTCTGGGCTGAAAACAGGCTCAGCCTCCAGGTTGACATTAAGGTGAACAGTTGCCGGTGTTATTGCGGTAATGATTGCCGTCCCCATGCGACCGTTTATTTCACCGACCCGAAGACTGTCCCCTTCGCCAAGCCTGAGAATACTGACAATATGCTCTGCCCGGCGACCGGAAACCATAACAATGTCCCCAACCCGCTCATTTTTTTCAAATAGTAACAGGTTCATAATTAATCAATATGCTTTGTACCGGAATCCAGAAGACAGAAATCAGAAGACAGAATAGTTAGTGCTTCGCATTCGGAGTCTCCGCTCGAAGTCTACGCTATCTACCTGGTTTATCTGTCTTCTGGCTTCTGACTTCTGGTACCTACCCCTTGACCACGGCAAGAGGTTGCAGGACAACCATAACCTCGATCAGATCCTGCTGGGCAGCAATGACTTGATCTATGTCCTTATATGCTCCCGGAGCCTCATCAAGGTCACGCTTGTGACGAATGGCATGGATAACCCCTTGTTCTTCAAGTTGTTTTAACTCTTTCTTGAGATCAAGTTGTCGCTGGGCCTGCTTG
>CAZHPX010000137.1:0-4486 GCA_964534785.1 uncultured Desulfobulbaceae bacterium
ATATCGGTAAAGCCGATGATCCCGTTCATCGGAGTGCGGATTTCATGACTCATGGTTGCCAGAAACTCGCTCTTGGCGATATTAGCTGTTTCTGCCGCTTTTTTTGCTTTGCGCAGCTCGGCGGTTTGTTGTTTGATTTCCTCCTGTAGAGTCCTGGAATAATTGAGTTGCTGTTCCTGTATTTTGCGATAATTATTTTCGTTCTCAATCATGATATTCTGGAATTTATTTTCCAGAACAGTAGCTCTGCGTTTAAATTGTCTTTTTTGAATCTTGAGTTTTGTTTCCAGGATTTTTTTTTCTTCTTCGCCAAGAAAAAGACGGATAGCAAGAGATATGTTGAGCTGTTGTGAGTTAGAAAAACTCCCTGTATCTGAGAGGGCAAGCAATTGCATTTGTAGCCTCTGGACAGAAAAAAAAAAGCAGTGGTACTTGCCGGTGACGATTTCCGGAGCTGATTTTTCGTTATGGAACCTGTTAAGCAGCGAGTTCACCTTTTTGCTGGCAAGGGGGAAATTTTTGGACATTGTTTGTGTATGGTCTTTCCTGTTGCTGCTGATATAAAACACAAGACCGCTGGTTTCCCGTTCCATATGTTCAAGGAACAGCTCTGATTGTTTATCTGTACCGGTAATACCTGTAAAAAGAGGCTGTATAACCATGGTAATCATTAAGGTTCGAATAATTCGTTTATTCTGTCAAGTTCTTCGGGGAGTTCGTCGGCAAGAACCATATATTCATCCATGTAATCCTTGACATGGCTGACAAGGGGGGCAGATAGATGGTAGTGAACTCCTTCTTTTACGGTGAAATCCAGTTGGTCAAGAACATATTCAGTAATTTGGAGAATACCGGTTGGTGAGTCTGGGCTGACATTGTCCAGGTCGGTATGATGATCACGGATTGCTTCTTTTGATGTATCGGAAATAGCCCATTCTCCAGCCAGCATATAACCTATTTCACAGTGATTCGTACCAATATGCTCATCTTCAAGTTCAGTAATTGTCGGGCCATCCGCCTCTAACATCCTGTAGACGGTAAGGAATTCTTTTTTTGCTCCCTGCCATTCGATAATTAATCCTATATCGTGAAGGAGTCCGGTCAGGTAAGCATCATCACCGTTTATGGAAAAGATTCTCTCGGCAATCATCTTGCTGCAGATACCGGCAGCCGCCGAATGTATCCATAACCGGTCAATAGAGAAAGTAGTGTTGCTTTTGTCCGCCTTGAACATTTCTTTCAAGGCATCGGTCACCGCAATATTATGAAGGTTTTTCATGCCTAACATGGCAATGGCACGGGAGATAGAATCCACTTTGTGGAGCAGGCCATAGTAAGCACTGTTGACAAGGGAGAGTAAACGGGCAGTGAGGGCGGGATCAAGGCTGATTATTTCTTCAAAATCACCAATGGTGGAATTTTCATCGTTGATAAGCCCTGACAGTTTGGTAATGATGTGGGGAAAGGTGTTACCATGGCTGTATCTTCTGATCAGTTTTTTTGCGGTATGGGGCATGGCGTGTCAAAATAACTATGCAAAATTCATAGGGTTATATTGTTGATGATGCGTGATTAATCTGCATAGATTTCCCTCTTAGTAACAGCTTCGGCTTTGATTCTGTCAAGAATTTCGGCAAGTACCGGTTTTACATGCTCCCGTAGATCACCGGCGACAATGATGAAGAGCAGGTCTTCCCCCGGTTGGAATATGCCGGCATTCGGCTTTACGATTATTTCGTAAATACCTGGTTTCTTTTTGTACCCTTGACGAAGAGTTTCTATCAACTGTTCATCAAAGGTGACTTCAAGAGCCGTAACAGGATTGTGATCCTTACGGGACCAGTTGCGGACTATGCCGTTATGAACCAGAATCATACCGACATTATCGGCGAAACCAGGTTGTTTTTTCAGTTCTGCAATGGTTTTTGAAATATCCATTTTTAGTCCTCTCTTTTTATCAGGTTCGTGATTGGGTTTGGAGTGTTGTGATGTTGTTAAAATGATTTTATTATTATAATCATAGTCTTTTTTTGCTGATATCGTTCAGGATAACGAGTGCCCGGCGACTGTTCTGGTTAGGTATGGCAAGTTTTTGACCTATGCGGATTATCCCTTTTTTGTTGAGGTTATTGGCTGCCGTAATTGTTTTTACAGAAATCCCATAACGGCGGGCAATACTGCCAAGGGTATCACCTCTACGGACAATATACACCTTGTCCCGGATTTGTCGATGGTGATAAAATCCATGGCCGGATTTTTTTGCCTGCCGGCGGGTGAAAACTGTTGCCGGAATCCTGAGAAGGTATCCTTTAGGGATATACTTTTCTCCCATTAAAACCGGTCTTTTCAGGGCTTTATTAAGGCGGGCCAAATCCGTACGGGACAGCCTGAACCATTTGCGAATTTTTTCTGTATTGCCATATCCCCGCATGCGGATGGTGATGGTGGCTTCGGGTCTGTCCCGGATAATGGCAGGGTTGTTTTCCATTCTTTTGGTTACCAGGTATGCGGCAATGAATTTTGAATAAAAATTGCGGGCCGCAAAACCAAATCTTCCCTGGTGATGATATTTGAAGATATTTTCATAAGATTTATGTTTGTTGAGTGCCCGCACCATTCCTGATCGTCCGTAATTATAGGCGGTCAGAGCCAGGGGCCAATTGTTTAAGCGGGTATAGTTTTGTTTGAGCAGTTTTGCGGCGGCATTGGCTGCAATAAAAGGGTCCCGCCGTTCATCAATTAACTCATTTATGCCCATGAACTCTTTTCCTGTTGCCGGCATGAACTGCCACATGCCGACTGCACCAGCTTTACTGTGGGCACCGGAATTAAAAGAGGATTCGACATGGGGGAGATAGATAAGGGCCAGCGGTAATTGATGGGCCCGGAAAATGGCCTTGAATTGTGGCAGGTATGCTCCGGAACGAATAAAACCTTCAGTGAACCGGTCTTTCTGGCCGATCTGTACCCGGATGTTTTCCCTTGCCTTCATAAAACGGGATTTCCCTGCTTTTGGGAAGAGGGCGGCAACCCGTTGTTCTGTTCTGCTGCGGGGCTGTTTTTTATGGCCAAGGTTGAAAAGAATCTTTTTATGGTGTTCTCTGGCAATCTGAATAAGCTTTTTGTTGATTCTGGCAGCACCGGGGACCTTCCAGTCAACGAGGTCAACAATATCATAAATAATGGCGAGATCTTCTCTGTCGTGAATGATAGCCTGGCGGCTGGTGTAAGTTTCGTACACGGCTTCCCAGAATTTAACATTTTTCTTTATTACCGGGTAGATCGGGAAACTTTTTCCAGGTGCGGTGTGGCCTGTGAGCGGCGAAAAAAGGACAAGGCAGAGAAAAATGATGAGGAGTACAGGGAAAAGGACTATGTTTTTCCGGTACTGGTGGATAATGTTCATGAAAATTATGTATTCACATGGTGAAGGTAACTTAAACACTTCTATTATATTACAGGTAATGGGAATATGGAAGTTTTCTTTGTCGATAATTTTCTTTTTTTAAGGTTTGTCATGTATACACCTGTTATAGGAACCCTTGGATATATTCTCTCACCTGACGGGAAACAGGGACTGATGGTGCATCGTAATGGCAGAGCTGATGATCATCATTTTGGCAAATATAATGGTCCTGGCGGCAAGATGCATGCGGGTGAAGATGTGGCTGTCCTCTGGCCCGGACATGGTCCAGAACTTAATGGAGGCTGGTAAAATGCTTGCGTCTAATTCACTTGGCCGGTATACTAAACAAAGGTAATTGGTTTGCTCTTAACTTAAAAGATCCTTTTCTGTTTAGAAGCTGTGCTGAGGACTTCGGAGTTTATCGCTTGACTGTGATTGAAGGTCGGCCAGAGATGGCTTGAAGATAAGGTGCGAGATGTTCAAATAATTTGCGGACAACTCCTAAGGGGATATTTGTTGATTTAAGGAGGCTGGTATGGAAGAAAACAGTGAATTGGTTCGGCTGGAACAGTTTATAGATAAGCTGCTTAATAAATATAATGAATTAAAACAAAGTCATAATTCTTTAAAGGTTGCTCTTGCGGAAAGGGATAATGAGTGTGGCGAGCTTAAACGGCAAATCACTGAATTAGACAGTGAACGCGGCGTGGTGGGAGAAAGAGTTGCCGGGTTGATTGGCCGGATTGAGGAATGGGAGATTGAACACTCTGATTCTGGTATGAATGAAGAACAGGAACAATCAGAACAGCAGAGAACCATGTTTTAATGATCAGGTCAGTGCCTTACTCCTCAACTCTTGTCATAAAAAACAAGAACATGAGGAAGCGATTTTCAGTGAATATTCATTAGTTGTACCAAAAGAGCATTCATGGTGCAACATTTGGTGCAATACAAAAACGAGAGAAGATAATCTAATCAATAATAATTAAAAAAAAACTGTGCTTAGTCTAATCGTTCTCGTATCGTGAAATCAAAGTTTTTGTGGTGATAACTCCTGTTATTCAGAGTCTACGCTATCCC
>CAZHPX010000138.1:0-4484 GCA_964534785.1 uncultured Desulfobulbaceae bacterium
TGAACTACAGGAACGGCAGGTGTTGTCTCCCCAGGCTTGTCTGAGCAGTGAAACCCGGGGCAGGCAACGGGAAGAAAATCATGAATGCGATCTACGAACGGCTTTTCAGCAGGATCGGGATCGCATTATTCATTCCAAGACCTTTCGTCGTCTCAAGCATAAAACCCAGGTGTTTCTTGCCCCTGCCGGTGATCATTACCGGACCCGATTGACCCATGTCCTCGAGGTCTCTCAAATTGCCCGCACCATCGCAGTATGTCTGCGACTAAATGAGTATCTCACCGAGGCCATCGCTCTTGGTCATGATCTTGGTCACACTCCTTTTGGTCATGCCGGTGAGGTCAGTCTTAATGAACTGCATCCGGGTGGTTTTCGTCATTTTGTTCACAGCTTGCGAGTGATTGATGTCCTTGAAAAAAACGGCAGGGGACTGAATCTTACCTGGGAAGTCCGCGATGGTATTTTGAAGCATTCTAAAGGATATCGTGATATTCTTCCGGCTGATTCCCGGGAGCTGCCGGCAACCATGGAAGGGCAGGCGGTGCGGGTTGCTGATATTATTGCCTATCTTAATCATGACATGGATGATGCCTTGAGGGCTGGGATGATTTGTGAAACCGACCTCCCTGAGCATCTGCGTAAAGTAATTGGTGACAGGCCTTCAATGCGGATTGACAGTATGGTCAGGGATCTGGTTGTTGAAACCAGGCGGTGTGATGATGGCCGTCTTCATCAGGGAGAAGCGATGCAGGTCGTGGTAAAGGATTTGCGAAGTTTTCTTTATGAAAATGTATATCGGCACCGGGCTGTGCATGATGAGTTTGTCAAGGCCCAGAAAATTATTAAAGATCTTTATAACTTTTTTCTTGAACATGAACTGCCGGACGGAGTAGAAAATGTTTTTCAGTTATGTGTTTCAGTTAAGAATGGTTATCAGGAAAAAAGCCGTCATCGCCAGGTTTGTGATTTCATTGCCGGGATGACGGATCGTTATGCCATGGACTTATATGCGTCTATTTTCATGCCTAAACCATGGTCGGCGTTGTGATTATCAGAATACAGAAGTCAGAGGACAGAGGACAGAATAGTTAGTGCTTCGCATTTGGTTTGCATGATCTGTTCTTATGGATTATATTGAATTTTAACAGGAAGATATAGAGAGAAAGGATAGTTTGGTTATGGGCAGTTTGTCTTTTATCAGCCGCAGGTTACAGATAGCGTAGACTTCGAGCTGTTCTGACTTCTGTCCTCTGTCTTCTGATACAGGTAAAAAGGATGTTGGAAAAATATGATCTCCCCAAGGGATATGAGTTTGCTGAGGTGGAAAACCGCTGGTATGAACACTGGATGGGAGAGAAGAGTTTTGCGGCCAGGATGGAGGATGGCAGGGGTTCTTTTTCCATTGTTATCCCGCCCCCCAATGTTACCGGAGTTCTTCATATTGGCCATGCCCTTAACAATACCCTCCAGGATATTCTCGTTCGTTATCATCGGATGAAAGGGGATAATACTCTCTGGGTTCCAGGTACCGATCATGCCGGAATCGCCACTCAAAATGTGGTGGAGAGGCAGTTGGTCAGGGAAAAACTTACCCGTCATGATCTGGGACGGGAAAAGTTTACTCAGCGGGTCTGGCAGTGGCGGCAGGAAAAAGGCGGGGCAATAATCAACCAACTCAAACGAATGGGAGCCTCCTGTGACTGGGATCGGGAACGGTTCACCATGGACGCGGGGCTTTCCAAAGCCGTGCGGGAAGTCTTTGTCCGTCTCTATAAAGAAGGGTTGATTTATAAGGGAGATTACATCGTCAACTGGTGTCCCCGCTGCCATACGGCTTTATCGGATGATGAGGTTGAGCATGATCCCACCGAGGGCAAGTTATATAACCTTCGTTACCCTTATGCTGATGGCTCCGGAGAGTTGATTGTTGCCACTACCAGGCCGGAAACCATGCTGGGTGACACTGCGGTGGCTGTTCATCCTGAAGATGAGAGGTATAAAGGACTGGAAACAATCGGGATAAGACTACCCCTTGCCGGGAGAATCATTCCGGTGGTGCTTGATCACCATGTCCAGCGGGATTTTGGTACCGGTGCCTTGAAGGTAACCCCTGCCCATGACCGGGATGATTATGAGATTGGTCTTCGTCATGATCTGGAGAGGATTAAGATTATGGATAACCATGGGGTAATGAACGAAAAAGCCGGCAAATATGCCGGTCTTGATCGTTTTGAGTGTCGGAAGCAGATCGTTACAGATTTAAAGGAGCAGGGTTTTCTGGCAAGTATTGAAGATTACGCCCATTCCGTAGGTAAATGTTACCGCTGTACCACCGTGGTGGAACCGACCACCTCCAAACAGTGGTTTGTTTCGGTTCGGCCCCTGGCTGATAAAGCGGTTGCCGCAGTCAGGGATGGCAGGATTAAGATTTATCCGCAGAACTGGTATAATACTTTTTACAGTTGGATGGATAATATCCGGGACTGGTGTATTTCCCGGCAGATTTGGTGGGGACACCGGATTCCTGCCTGGACTTGCTGTGGATGTGGTGAAGTTATAGTGGAAACCGTTGCCCCCCGGCAATGTCCACATTGTAAAAGCAGTGAACTCAATCAGGAGACAGATGTTCTTGATACCTGGTTCTCTTCGGCTCTCTGGCCTTTCTCCACCATGGGCTGGCCGGGAAAAACCAGAGAATTAGAGAACTTTTATCCCACCTCCATCCTGATTACCAGCTTTGATATTCTCTTTTTCTGGGTGGCAAGGATGATGATGATGGGGCTTCATATATTGGATGAAGTGCCTTTTAAGGATGTCTATCTCCACGCCCTTGTCAGAGATAAATATGGTAAAAAAATGTCCAAATCAATCGGCAATGTGATTGATCCCCTTGTCATGATTGATCAGTATGGAACCGATGCCTTTCGTTTCACCATGACCGCCTTTGCTGCCCAGGGACGGGAAATAAAAATGGATGAGGAACGGATTGAAGGGTATCGCCGTTTTATCAACAAGCTCTGGAATGCGGCCAGATTTACCCAGATGCATGTGAAGGATATTAACTCTGATATTGTCAGGGTGGTGGATAATCCCGGCCAGCTTGATCTGCCGTATCGCTGGATTCTCAGCCGGACTCACCGGGCTGTGGTTGAGGTAGTCAAAGGGCTTGACGAATATAATTTTAACGAGGTTGCCTCTATTTTATATCAGTTTACCTGGCATTTATTTTGTGACTGGTTTGTGGAATGGATTAAGCCTGATCTTTTTGCTGATGACGAGAGAGTTCAGAAACAGGCCAGGGGGGTGCTGCTTGTGGTCATGGAAAATATCCTCAAACTCATGCATCCGGTAACCCCTTTTGTAAGCGAAGAGATATGGAGCCAGTTGCCGGGTGAGCGGACCACCATTATGCTGGAACCTTTCCCTAAGGAGAATCCGGACTGGCACGATGATGAGGCTGAAAAAACCATGGATTTGCTCATGACGGTTATCTCTGCTCTTAGAACCATTCGTACCGAAGCGGAACTGCACCCCACGGCAAAGGTGTCTGTATTGATTATCTGCCCAAATCCTGATAAATTATCTCTGCTGAAAGAGTTTTCCGCTAAAATAGCCGCCATGGCACGGGCAGAAAAAATAGAAATTGTTTTGGAAGGAACAATCCCTGATGATGCCGGTCATGCTCTGGTGGAGGATGTTGAACTGGCGATTCCCCTTGCCGGAATGATTGATATCCGGGCCGAGCTGGAAAAACTTGGCAGGGATCGGGGTAAGCTGGAAAAAGAGTTGGCAAAAGTTTCCGGGAAACTTGCCAATGAAAAGTTTATTACCAATGCTCCGCCTGCGGTGGTGGAAAAAGAAAAAACCAAGTTGGCTGAACTTAAGACAAGACTTGATAAAAATGCAGAGTCAGAGCTTCGGCTTGAAAAGATAGGAAATGCATGAACCAGCTTCTCCTTGACGAACAGCTCCGTCGTTTTCTTGCTGAAGACCTTGGGCATGGGGATATCACCACTGATACGGTTTTTGCAGCTTGTGGCAAACAACTGGCAACTGCCAGGTTTATGGCAAGAGAACCGCTGGTGGCCTGTGGAATGGCGACGGTGGCAGGGCGGGTATTCGGGCTGCTTGCCGATGAGGTGTCCTGCCGGCCGGCAGTGGTTGACGGTTCTTTTCACGACAAGGGTGGGGCTCTTTTGCTTGTGGAGGGACCGGTACATGCCCTTCTTTATGGTGAGCGGGTCGCCTTGAACCTGGTGCAGCGGCTATGCGGTATTGCCACTCTTGTCGCTCAATATGTTGAAGAGGTCAAGGGGGTTGCGGTGCGGATCACCGATACCCGCAAGACCACGCCGGGCTTAAGGATGCTGGAGAAATATGCGGTTCGTTGCGGTGGCGGCTATAATCATCGTTACAGCTTGAGTGACGGGGTATTGTTAAAGGATAATCATATTGCCGCCTGTGGCGGTATCAGCAAGGCGGTT
>CAZHPX010000139.1:0-4461 GCA_964534785.1 uncultured Desulfobulbaceae bacterium
ATATAGCGGATTATATCCAGATTCTGTCTATGAACAAGGCAACAAAAGCTCTTGTTATCGAGTGGGAAAGTGGCAGCGGCGTGATAGTATTGGATAAGGGTGAGCTTGTTTATGCTAAATACGGAGAGTTGTACGGTGATATGGCCTTTCGTGCTCTTTTATCTTTGCAGCAGGGCAAGATAGTTGATAAAAAACTCAAACGAATCCCTGAAAAAAACATAACCCAATCGCTGCAAAAGCTGCTCATTGAAACCAGTGTAAACAAAGATGAAAAAGATATGGCGGCCATATCTTCAAAAGAAGATTTTTTGATTGAAGATACTCTTCCACCTTTACCGGAAGAATCAGCTTATACCGAGCAGCCCCATAATGTTGCCAAAGAGAGCAGAACTGGCAAGAGACGATTAATTTTACCTCTTGCCGTTATGCTGACAATAGGTGTCGTCGGCGTTTCTGCCTGGGGTTTGTTGGGTAACTTTAAGGGAAGTGGCACCGTTGTAGAGGCAACTGCCATTGATCTCAAAACCGACAAACCTTCTCCTTCTGATTACAACAGCCAGGGTAATCAGGATACTTCTTTACCTGATGATGCACAGCTGCTGCCTGTTGCCATCGTTGAGGGGGGAATAAAAGAAGAGGTTATCAGCTCTCCTGAAATTAAGCCTGAAATTATTTTGCGATTACATGGTTCAAATACAGTTGGTTCTTCCCTGGCATTAAATCTTGCTTCTAATTATCTTGCTCAAAGGCTGGGTGCTGAGGATATTCAAATTGTAGAGGGAGAGAGTGCTGTAGAAAAAACTGTTACAGGCCGCATAGAAGATAAATATGTCGGCATTGAAATTCATGCCCACGGCTCTTCAACTGGTTTTAAAAGCCTCGATGCGGGAACCTGTGATATTGGTATGTCCTCAAGGAGAATAAGAGATAAGGAAATAGCTGCGTTAAGTGAGCTTGGGGACATGACATCTTCTTCATCGGAGCATGTTATTGCCCTTGATGGTATTGCAATTATCGTAAACAAAAGTAATCCGCTCCGCTCATTGACCGTTGAACAGGTTAAAGCAGTGTTCACAGGTAAGATTGGAAACTGGAAAGAGTTAACCGGTGGAGAGTTTGAGGGGATCATAAATGTTTACGCCCGTGATGACCAGTCAGGGACATACGATACTTTCAAAGGGATAGTTTTGCGAAAAACTCCTCTCGTTGCAACGGCAAGCCGTTATGAATCGAATACAAAGTTATCTGATGATGTGGCAAAAGATCGGTTTGGCATAGGCTTTACAGGGTTGCCATATATTCGTCAATCTAAAGCTGTTGCGGTTTCAGATATTGGAACAATGGCGATTTTGCCAACTTTTTTCACAGTAGCTACAGAAGATTATCTGCTTGGCCGGCGGCTCTATCTTTATATATCAGAAAATAATATCAACCCCACGGCTACTGATTTTATTGATTATAGTTTGTCTGCTCCCGGACAGGTCATTGTTAATGAAACAGGTTTTGTTGATCTTCAGATTCGTCCCTTTTCCGCCAGTGTTAATACTGAGAAGTTAACTATACAAAACAGAGAAGTTTTTGAAAAATATGTGGCAACAATAAAGGGTAACCAGCGACTTTCCTTGAACTTCAGGTTTAGGGTTAACTCCGTTGAGCTTGATAACCGTGCTCTTCGAGACCTTGACCGCATGGTGGAATTCTTAAAAAAACAGCCTATGGCCAGTATAACTCTGATAGGTTTTACAGACAGCTTAGGGCAGTATCAGCATAATCTGAAACTGGGCATGGAGCGGGCAATGGTGGTGGCAAATGAGTTGAGGACTCGTGGTTTGAATGTCTCTTCGGTTGTAAGTGCTTCTGAGGAAATGCCTGTTGCATCAAATATGACTGACAAAGGGAGGGAAAAGAATCGTCGGGTTGAAGTATGGATTCGCCCGGGAAGAAGTTGAACAAAGTATAATCAAGCTGTAATCTTTGTCTCTTTTTACCTCCTTGCTTTGCTTGGCTTAGCGTTTTGAGGTGCCTGTTTTCCCTCTGCCGACAATGATCAGAGAATCACTGCTCTCAACCTTATAATCAACCTCCGGGTTGGTTATAAGGTCGCCGGATTTACCTTCCTGAATACCCAGTACCGTTGCCTGATACTCCTCTTTGACGGCGGTGAACACCTCAATGAACTTTTTCCCAGCCATTTCTGCCGGTACCGGCATGGTTCGCAGTTCGTTACCATACCTGGAAGTGAGCAGTTCTGAAACAACAGTACTGATCCCGTGGTCAAGAGTAGCTGCGGCAATCAGGTGACTGGAAATTTCGCTGCCGACAATGATTTCATCAGCCTTTGCCCTTCGGCAATGCTGTTCATTGGCTTTATCCACCAGTTCAACCACCGTGTGGACATGGTTCGCCATGCTTTCAATGGTCAGGGTGGTGAGTACCACCTTGGCATCCCGTGAAGTCGGCTCAAGGGCATCATCTCCCAGTATCACCACTGTTTTGCTCAGTTTCAGGTTTGCCTGAGCAAGGGTTTCTTCATTTACATGGCCCCGGACAAAGAAGAGTAAATCATCATCAAGCGGCTTTTCGTTTATATCGGCAATAAGCACTATCGGATTGTCCATGGTTCTCTGGCTGGCACGCAACTCTCTGAGAATTGCCTTTGCCCGGTGGTTCCATTCGCAGATTATTATATGCTCTTTCAGATTTGTTTTGCACATTCCGCTGTTCTCCTTCATTTTTCTGCTGATTAATAATGCTGCCAGGCCGGCACTGAGCATTCCCAGTACACCTATGCCAAAAAACATGATAAGCACTGCCACCATTCTCCCGCCCGTAGTAACCGGGGATATATCACCATAACCAACCGTGGTCATGGTGACAATCGACCACCAGACGGCATTAACGAAGGAAAGATCAGGTTCAAACCAAGACATCAGCAGCGAGCTGATCATAATCATCATCAGAATTACAGCCAGCAGCCGGAAAAAATTTTCCTTTCGTAACAGGTTGACTATTTTTTGTATTCTCTTTGTCACCGTAAAGTTCTCTAAAAAAGGGCATAAAAACGGGCAGGTTCTGGGGAATCTCCCGGCAACCTTAATTTTCTACATTGTTATCTAATCCTGTAAGGATGAAGTGTCAAATTTTATTCCATGCTGTTGTTTTTTCTGTATATGGGGATTAAGCGGATTACGACACCATTGTGCATATTTAACAGAAAAAAAACTTTTTCATAACATCATCCTAATAAACTACCTGTATTTTTCAGCTCGATTTATGGACAGATATTAACTCATCCAACAAAAAATTTTCTATTGAGATTTAAGGATAGCTGCAAAAAAAAAAGAGATATGGAGGTTAACGGTGAGTATTGTTGAAGCGGGAAATTTGGTCATTGATGTTAAGGGGTTAAACAAGTCCTTTGCTGGTAACAAGGTCTTGGATGATATTGATTTTAAAGTTCATGCCGGTGAAATTGTTGGTCTTATCGGGGCATCAGGTTCAGGCAAGTCAACCCTGCTTCGCCTGATAGGTGGCTTGGAGATTATGGATCAGGATGGGAAATATATAAAGATCTTGGGAGAAGCGACCCAGATAGGAAATAAACTGACCAGTCATCATCGCCAGGTACGGCGGCAGGTGGGGATGATATTTCAGCATTTTAATCTGGTTGGCAGGCTTTCTCTGCTTACCAATGTCCTGATTGGTCGTCTTGCCCATAATCCTGCCTGGCGGGGCTGGTTGAGTTTGTTTCCCAAGGCTGAGAAAATAAAGGCCCTTGATGCCCTGGAGAGAGTCAATATGATTGATTTTGCCCACCAGCGGGCTTCAACTCTATCCGGTGGTCAGCAGCAGCGGGGTGCCATTGCCAGGGCACTTGCCCAGGAAGCTGAAATTATTCTCGCAGATGAGCCGATTGCTTCCCTTGATCCATCCTCATCGGAGCGGGTGATGGATCTTCTCGCTGAAATAAACAGCAGGGATAATAATACGGTTGTGGTTTCACTTCATCAGTTTGAAGTGGCTGCCGAGCGTTGTTCAAGGGTAGTTGCTCTTAGAAAGGGGCATATTGTTTATGACGGCCCGCCCGCTGCAATTGGGGAGAAGGATTTGATAGAGTTGTACGGGGTTGTCCCGGGCAGTGAAAATGATGAAGAAATGCTTGAAAAGGTTGCCTGAAAATATAGGATAACTCTATATGGACAGGTATAAACAGGTGATGAAAATCACAATAAAAACAGAAAAAGGAGAGTGAAATGTTTTCCATGAACACCGTAAAAACCACTTGTGTGGCTGTTGGCCTGGCTGTGATGGGTATGAGTAATGCTGCTCTGGCTGAAATGCCCAAAAAACTTAATTTTGGCGTTATCTCAACCGAATCGGCCTCAGTTCTTGAAAAGAATTTTGACCCGTTTTTGCAGGATATGGAAAAATTTGTGGGGATTCCGGTTAAGGCCTTTTTTG
>CAZHPX010000140.1:0-4460 GCA_964534785.1 uncultured Desulfobulbaceae bacterium
ATTCCTTTTTCCCGGCAATAGCGGCTGACAACTTTCCAGATAGCCGGTGAACCAAAGGAATAACTGACATCCTCCGCCACGAGAGAGCGAACAAATTTTTCGGGATTGACTTTAGCTGGACGGCTGGGATCCATATCGGGAATCACCGCTTTTGCTCCAAGAGCCGTGGAGAAAAGAGCAAAAAGAGGAAATCCGGGCTGATCGGTTTCACCGGGACCAATCTTGTAATAATTACGAATTAACGCTAATTGAGCATGAAATATGGAATGGGTGTACTGCACCCCTTTGGGGGGACCAGTGGAACCGGTGGTAAAAATTATGGCGGCCAGATCGTCTCCCCGGGCTGCAAACGGTTCTGGATCAGTATCTTTTGGCAGCGAATTTAAAGATATTGATAGAGGGCCAAGGGAACCACCCACACAAACCCTGACCCGCAGGCTTTTAAATGAACCGGGAAATATTCTTGAAAATATTATTCCTTTGGGAATGGCAACGAGATATTCAGGCCGTACCGAACCAATACAGCGAAGGAGATTTCTATAACCCATCCCCGGATCGATGAGGATAACCACAGCTCCAAGCTCAAACAGAGCAAAGGTAAGGGCGATGAAATCAGCAGAAGGACGCACCATGAGCATCACCCTGTCTCCCCTGCCTATGCCGAGACCGTGGAGTCGGGCGGCAAAATCAGCCCGACTCTCAGATAATTCCTGAAACGAATATTTTTTTCCACCCGCTTCAACAATGGCAATCTTATCGGGCTGCTCCGCCACAACTGCCCTGAGAGCCCGGGCTATATTATAGTCTGCCATAACACCTGTCAATAAAAGGATAAATTATCTGTCTGGCCTCTGAAAAACAGTCTTCCAGGACATAATGGCCGCCTTTTTGAAAATAATGGGCTGAAGCCTCCGGAAAACGCCGCCGCCACTCTTCATAAAACTGCTGGTTGAAACAAAAATCCCGACCGCCCCAGAAGATCATCATAGGTTTGTTTATTAATTTATCAAGCCCGGCTTCCACTTTTTCAAGGGTATGCCAGGAAGGGTGCTGCTCATTCATGGGAATATCCCGGACAAATCCATTAACCGCAACCCGGTTATGCCAGTTATTATAAGGGGCGGTAAAACCAGATGCCACCCTTTTATCCATCCTGGTGGCCACTGCCATCAGCACAGATGCCAGGACAAAACCGTTCAGACCCCGTACTAACAACGGCCCCAAAACCGGCCAGCGGCAGACCGCTATCCGAAAAGGAATACCGGGAGACGGGAATGCGGCTGTGTTAAGCACCACTATTCCCTTTATTCTCTCAGGATACCGACTGGCCCAGCCCATACCAATGGCACCGCCCCAGTCATGGACAATCAGCACGCATTTTTCAACCTGAAGGTGATCGAGAACAAGTTCCAGATTATCGATATGGTTCTCTAAACGATAAGGATAATCCTGCGGTTTATCCGACAACCCGCAACCAAGATGATCAGGAACAATACAGCGGTAACTGTCCCGCAGACCAGAAACCAGGTTCCGGTACAGATAAGACCAGGCAGGGTTGCCATGCACCATCACCAGGGCTTCGCCCTGCCCTTCATCAAGACAGGAGATGGTATGGCTGTCGGCCATTATTTTTTTTGGTTCAAATGGGTATTGATACATTTTTTTCATCACCAGTCAATCCCTAACATCATGGAGTTTATTCCAGAACCTATACCAAGAACAGCCCCCCTGTCTCCCGCTGATAATTTCTTTTGTTCAATTCCCATGGCCATGGTAATGGGAGCTGATACAGAGCCTATATTGCCTAAAAAAGGCAGGGTCTCAAAGTTTTTTTCCAGATCAAGCCCCAGCATCTCAAATAAAAGGCTGGCATGGGCCCGGCCAACCTGATGACAGAAAAAACAGTGAATGGAGTCAGCATCCCAATTCAATTCTCTTAAAAATTTATCCCAACACCGAACAGCAGTTTCCACTCCTTTTTTGAGAAGAAGCTCAGAATCAGTGGACATTAACATTCCCTGTTCTGAATTTTGTCCTCCCTGGCATAATTCGTTATAATCGGTACGAGAATAATTAGCAGCACCAACAAGATAATGACCGGAATCATGTAAATCCCTGTCAGTCATTACCAGGGCTACGGCCCCCGAACCGATGGTCAGCGAAGCGAAAAGAGGCTTGATACTCTTTCTCGTTAAGGTATTATCCGAAAGCATATGGGCAAGGGTTGACTCCAATAACCCTTCTGCCGTTTCACCAGCCACCAACAGACCGACCTTAATCTGTCCCAGTTCAATCATATTTGCCATGGTGGTCATCCCGTTTAAAAAACCAAGGCAGGCGTTGGAGATATCAAAGATCAGACATTCAGAATTAAGACCGAGCCGGCGATGTACAAATGCGGCAGTTGCCGGTTCCATCATGTCCCTGCTGACCGAGGTGAAAAACATGGCTTCTATATCAGCTCTGTCAACAGCAGAGTTTGCAAGTGCCTGTTCACCTGCCAATGCTGCCGCCTGACTTGGAAGGATATCTTTATGCCAGAAACGGCGGCTTTTAATCCCGGACATAAGCTCAAGTCTTCCGGGAGGCAGTTTTAACCGTTCATAAACAGGAGCAAGCTGTCGTTCAATATCTGCAGAGGTCAACTCAAGGGGCGGCAGCTCATAGCCAAAAGAGTGGAGACAAACACGGGCATATTTCATGAAAGAGTTTTTATAATTCTATAACCTTATGATTTGTTTATGATTTCGGCCTCATAACTTCAGGGTACACGGAACTTCGATGCCCAGGCAACAAGCAGGGCTGCCAGACCAATATCATCAATAATCCCTATCACCGGCAGCCATTCCGGAATTAGATCATAAGGAGAAATAATATAGATCAGACCAGCGGCAAGAATCAGTTTGACATGTCCGGGGGTCTCCTTTGCCATGAAAACTGCACCGGTATGACGAACCATGTCAATTATTCGCTTCGGAGAATACATCATCCTATCCGACCACACCTGTGACAATTTCCCGGTCAAAATAATTCATCCCCATGCCTGCGTCCACGACAAGGCATTGACCGGTGATACCGGATGAACAGGGAGAAAGAAGAAAAGCAGCCACATTGGCAGCTTCTATGGTCTGCGGGGCTTGTTTTCGCAGGGTCGCTTTTTCAGCAAACAGATATGAGTCCACATAACCGGGAATACCGGCGGAAGCCGAGGTCTTGAGCAATCCAGGGCAAACCGCATTAAACCGGATTTCAGAAAACGATGAAAAACTCTTACCAAGAAAACAAAGAGAGG
This sequence comes from uncultured Desulfobulbaceae bacterium, assembly GCA_964534785.1. Classification (GTDB taxonomy): domain Bacteria; phylum Desulfobacterota; class Desulfobulbia; order Desulfobulbales; family Desulfobulbaceae; genus DRLX01. The sequence goes on from CAZHPX010000140.1 coordinate 3,293, forward strand.
ACTCAAGGGCTGCTTTGACCGGAGCCATATATCCGTAATTTTCCGCTGCCATGCGGGTGGATGAAATAGAAATTGTGACCACTGCCCCATCTTTTGCCATCAGCTCCCGAAAATGATTACTTATTGACAACAGAGAAAAGCAGGAAATATCAACAGCCTGAAGGAAATCTTTTTTCAGGGTTGCATAAAAAGGTTTCAACCCTTCAGAATAATTGGCAAAGGCAATGGAATGAACAATACCATGGATGGAACCATTAATCTTTTCGCCGATTTCATCCCGTACCATGGTAATGTTTGCTTCATCCTCCACATCACATATAAACACAGGTGAATCCGGAAAAAGTTTCCGGCAGCTTTCACGCCGCTGCTCACTGCGAACCACATGAATAACCTCGGCCCCGGCATTAATCAGAACCTTGCCAATGGCACAGGCAACTGACTTTTTATTGGCCAGACCAAATATTACAATCTTTTTGCCTTCAAGCTGGAGGAAATCCATTTTTTTTTCTATTTAAATTTTCCCCTCGTCCCACCGCAACGGGAAGATTCCAATTCGAGGGGATATCGTCAATCTGTCCCCTGTCAACTGCTTTAATCCGCAGGAAAACTCAACCTGCACTGCCAGTTTACCGCCCACCCTGACCGTTCCTTTAAGAAACCATGCTGAAGCTATCTTTTCAAGAATTTTCGCCTCAATAATAATAGTATCTCCGGGCCTGACCTCCCGCTTGAACCTTGCTCCCTGTATTCTCGCAAGCACCGGCACGCCCCGGATATTTTCATTGTCCTTTTCACCGGCAGAAGAAGCACCAATCAACAAGGCTCCAGCCTGAAACACAGCTTCACAGAGAAGAACTCCGGGCATGAGCGGGTAATCGGGGTAATGTCCTTTGAAAATATCCAGATCAGGACTTATATACTTTTCTGCCCTGATAAAATTTTCTCCCTGCTCACAAACCCTATCCAACCAGAGAAAAGGGTCTCGATGGGGAATTTTTTCTTTTATTTCCGCAAGTTCCATTACGCTCTTATCCATCTCTACAGGCCGCCGGTGATCTCAAGTACCGAACCGGTGATATAAGCCGCTTTTTTCCCGCTTAAAAACAAAACCGCCTCGGCAACCTCATCGGCCCTGCCGAAACGACGTATGGGTACCATTTTTTGATAC
>CAZHPX010000141.1:0-4440 GCA_964534785.1 uncultured Desulfobulbaceae bacterium
CCTCAACAATCAGACGAATATCCTAATATAGGCAGTTATATAGTCAAGAGTTAAAAACATGTCAAGGTATAACTGAATGAGGGTATAACTGAATTATTGATGATAACCGGTTAAAATTAATCATATTGTTTAACAGAACAATAAGTATTTATATTAACAGTGTTTGGTTAATATGCACAAACCTCAAATACAGATGACAACCCGGCCATGGCTTTATCGTAAGCGTTCACCAGCACCCCGCGGAGTCTGTGCTACCTCTTCGCACAATCAGGCTTACCTCACACAGGACTGTTATAGTTCGCCAGCCTGCTTGTACGAATAGGTAGCGTAGACTCCGGGTAGCGTAGACTCCGGGTAGCGTAAGAGACTACACAGGGCACTGGTAAACGCTTGCAGCTCGGGGGATATGGTAAGTTTGGAGCTGCCCCGGTGAATGGTTACAAGATATCTTCTGTAAAGGCATCCACACGAAAGTAAGGAGTATCCACTTTATTTCTTATACGATGATAACAGAGTTCTTTTCACCGTATTCATTGGTGGTGTGTTTGTCTGCTTCCGGATCGTTGACCCAGACATTTGCGTCTAATACATAGCGAAAACTGTAATTGTTGCCGCTTTTTAAGGTGAGAGTTAAAGAAAAAGAACCATCTTTCAGTTTTTTCATTGGCGTTGATTCTATAGACCAGTCGTTGAAATCTCCGGCTATTACTGCTGATTCTGCCTGTTCCTCGTTAGAATACTTGAAAGTTACCCGGCAACTTTTTTTCGTCTTGGTGTAGTTCTTTTTCAACATACCGTCTCTCCGTAAAATAAAAAATATAAGAATAATAAACCAGAACTGCTTACCGCTATGAGTTGTTGAAGTAGAAGTTAGTCATCCCTTTTATTGGTATAGTAAAGTACCATGTTTTTTCAGTCAACAGAATAAATTTTTCTCTGCTGGATTATAAATAGCCTTTTTATGAGAAAATAACTGCAACGATGTGAACATGCAACAATATAAACTCGTTAATAACATTGATAAAAATGTTCCCGAACTGCTGGCTCCGGCCGGAAATTTTGATAAACTGATAACAGCCATTCATTACGGAGCTGATGCCGTTTATTTGGGAGGTCATCGTTACAGCCTGAGGGCCAGGGCTGGCAATTTCGATGAACAGGCACTCGTCAGGGCAGTTGATTACGCCAGAGACCATGGAGTCAGGGTTTTCATCACCGTAAATATTTTTGCCCATAACCGTGATCTTGACGCCCTGGAGGATTATCTGCTTTTTCTTCAGAAAACAGGGGTTGATGGTCTGATTATCGCTGATCCTGGTATCTTTCATGTTGCCCGGCAGGTGGTTCCTTCTTTACCGATTCATATCTCCACCCAGGCCAATATAACCAATGCTGCCAGTGTTCGTTTCTGGTTGGACCAGGGGGCTTGCCGGGTAAATCTGGCCCGTGAGTTGGGGCTGGAGGAAATCAGTCAGATTCGCCGGGATAGTGATATTGAGTTGGAGGTTTTTGTTCATGGTGCTATTTGTATTTCTTATTCCGGTCGTTGTATGCTGTCTAATTATTTCAGTGGACGGGATGCCAACCATGGAGATTGTGCCCATCCCTGTCGTTATTCATACAGGCTAATGGAAGAAAAGAGACCCGGACAATATTTTCCGGTTGAAGAGGATGAGCGTGGTACTTACATTTTTAATTCCAGTGATCTCTGTCTTCTTAAACGGTTACCGGAACTTGTTGCAGCCGGTATTGATTCCGTGAAGATTGAGGGAAGGATGAAATCTGTTGGTTATGTCGGCAGCGTTGTTCGGGTTTACCGGGCCGCCCTTGATGAAATAAAAAAGCAGATTTTATCAGGTGTAGATAATGATAAAGTTATTTTACCGGATATTTTTCATAAAGAAATCAAAAGAATAGGGACCAGAGGGAGAACAGAAAATTTTTTTAACGGTTCTCCTTCAACAGAGGCCATGCTTTATGATACAATGCGAATGAGACAGGAGGTTATTCCGGCAGGTATTGTCGCCGGGGTTAACCCTTTGCTGGTTGATGTTCGTAATCCTCTTGAGCGTGGCGATGAGCTGGAATATCTTGGTGCAGAAATTGAACCGTTGATATGCGTGGTTGTCTCCATGGAAACGGAAAAAGGTTTAAGTGTTGAGCGTGCCAATCCCGGTACCCGGATAATTATGAAAACCGAACCAGCGGTGATCGGTGCAACAGTACATGGTCTTTTTCAAAAAAATATGAATATAGAATAATATGAACCCAGAGCTTAATGTTCCTTTGCTTGTGGAACCGTCTTATATTGAGTTTTTATATTCTGTTTGTGAGCATATAAATACCATCCATTTTACTTTACCCGGCTCACAGGTCATGGTTAACCGTACAAGATGGGACTCGGCAAAGTATAAAGAGTTGTCAGAGGCACTTGCAGGGTTTCCTGCCCAGAAGAAATTTGTCTTTATCAACAGTAGTTTTTTCTCTCCTTCCATGCTCCTGAAAAAAAATGGTCTTGCCGAGATTATTAAACAGCTTGACGGGCTTATTTCCAGGGGGCTTGTGGACGGGATTTTTTACTGTGATCATTATTTGCTCACAAGTCTTTCTGAGCAGGCTCCTGATCTTGCTGCTTCTCTTGAGGCAGTTCCCGGGGTTGACTGTATGCTGGATTCTTATGAAAAAATTGATGCCAGATTACAATATATAAGTGAAACCAGGTTCAGGCAGCCATCAAAAATTATTCTTGACCGTGCCCTGAACCGGGACATTGACAATATGGCTTTAATTGTCCGGCAAGTCAGAGATTATTTGCCGGATGTGAGCATTGAACTTCTTGCCAATGAAGGTTGTTTTCTCCATTGCCCTTTCAAGCAGGCCCATGATGCCGATATCAGTTTTACCAACCTGACCGGGCAGAACCGTAAATTTCAACTGAATCATGAGCTTGGTTGTATCCGTACGCTCTCAAGAGAGCCGCATCGGCTGCTTCAGTCGCCCTTTATTCGCCCTGAGGATGTGGAGTTGTACCTCTGCCATGTGGACAGTATTAAACTCTGTGGCCGTACCCTTGGCAGCGGGTTTCTCAAGCGGTTGATCAACGCTTATATAGATCGTGAATATAACGGTAATCTTCTTGATCTTCTTGATACCCCCCATTGGCTTGGGGAACGGTTATTTATAGATAACAGCGGCCTATCCTTTGGTTTTGCCAACATGCTTTCAATGTGTGATAACCGCTGTCGGGAATGTGGTTTTTGTGAAGAGCTGTTCCTGTCCCTTGCCCGCCCCCTGCCGCTTGTCATTGCGGATGCCCGGGCAGTTACAAATTGATGGATTTTGGGGTTTGGATGGGCAGGGGCGGATGTTGAATCCTCCTCTGCTATATAAAATCAGTGAGAGAGGTTGGTAAGGTTATGGATTCATTTGATACTCTTCTTGATATTTCGACAAAAATTCATGGTCATCTCTGTGCCGGTCAGGTTATAGGGGTGCGAATGTCCGTGCTTGGTCTGGAGATGATCGGGATTGATGATCCCAAAGGTGTTGATCGTAAAAAACTCTATGTCTTGGTGGAGATTGATCGTTGTGCCACCGATGCTATTCAATCGGTGACCGGTTGTAGCCTTGGCAAACGGTCCATGCGTTGGATTGATTTTGGTATAATGGCGGCCACTTTTGTCAACCTTGAAACCGGTAATGCGGTAAGAATTACAGCCCGTGAGGAATCCCGGGAACTGGCAAAAAAATATTGCCCGGAGATTGTTGAAAAGTATAAACGCCAGCTTGCTGCTTATAAAATGATGCCGGAGGAAGAGCTGTTCAGCACCCAGGATGTACAGGTTGATATTCCAAAATGTGATATGCCCGGTCGTCCGATAAAAAGAATACAATGCCAGGAATGCGGAGACTGGGTACAGGACTGCCGGGAAATTGAATTGGATGACAGGGTTATCTGCAGGGCATGTTATGGCGGACGATATTATCAGATGAGAGAATCTGACATCGGCTTGAAGCCGTAAAAGATGTAGTCTGTCACAGGCTACATCTTTTTTAACCCTTTTTCAAACCTGTGAGCAAACTGAAAAAATACACTGTCACCGCCATCAGGATAATGACCGGACCGCTGGGCAGATCAAGGGTATAGCTTAGTCCTAATCCGGTTGTGATACATACTGCACAGATTATGATGGAGAGTATCATCATTGTTTTAAGTGAGCCGGCCACCCTGCCGGCACTTGCCGCCGGCAGGGTCAGAAGGGCGATGACCATGATAATTCCGACAATGCGAACAAGAAGAACCACGGTCAGGGCAATCAGGCAGAGAAGAGTAAGGTACAGCCAGCGGGTGTGGATGCCCCTTAATTTTGCATGTTCCTCATCAACACAGAGGGCTGTCAATTTGTTGTAATTTCTGGTAATCACGACAATATTCATAAT
>CAZHPX010000142.1:0-4433 GCA_964534785.1 uncultured Desulfobulbaceae bacterium
TTGAATGGACTGGTGAGTGCCGGAGTCTAAGAGAACGTCACACCGCAGAGCGGTGTGACGAGGGATTTTATAATTGATCCGGGATATTTTTTTTACCGGGAAGGAGTTTTAGTAAAATTAAAATTGATTATTATTCTTATGGCGGCAGTGTCGTTTCTCTGCACCGCAACTAACATTTCAGCAAGTGGAGACTACAAGGTGGAGGATAAAAATGCTATTGTTATGGCAATGTTTGGTACTACAGTTGAACCAGCCCTGCAGGGTTTGATGAATATTCATAAAAGAGTGGCGGAAAAATATCCCCATACCACAGTGCGGATTTCCTTCACTTCGAATATTATCAGGAAAATATGGCAGAAACGAGCTGAAGACCCTAAATACATAAAGGATCACCCTGAAATATCCAGGGAAATACTTGAGGTACAAACTTTGCTCGCCACGGTTGCCAATCTTCAAGATGAAGGATATAGCACCATTATCATTCAGCCAACCCATGTATCCATGGGAGAAGAGTTTCTTGATCTTCATACCTATGTCAAGGGGCTGATGAGTATGGGGACTGTGAAAAGAGCCAGATACAAACCGTTTGAAAAAGTTGTTCTTGGTCGTCCTGCTCTTGGAACTTTTGGCAGAGTCCATCCTTACGCTGAGGATATAATAACTGCTGTCAAGGCACTGGAAGCGGATGCAGAATTTGCGGCTCAAAATAAAGCTGGTCTTGTTTATATGGGTCATGGTAACGAGTTTATGCCCTCCGATGGTGCTGTTTCGGAATTCGCCACCCGGATGAGGGAGGCATATCCGGCCGTTGTTACTTCCATCGGCGGTGTTGAAGGGTACCCTGGTATCAATGAAGTTCTTGAAGATTTGACATTACGAGGTGTGAAAAAGATAGTTCTCAAACCATTTATGGTGGTTGCCGGTGATCACGCGGTAAACGACATGGCTGGTGACGGAGAAGATTCCTGGAAATCAATCCTTGAAAAGGAAGGATTTGAGGTTATTACCATAAAGAGAGGGTTAGGTGAAAATGACGATTTTGCTGACATCTATGTCAACCACATGGCCGATGCCGCTCAACATGCCGGCATCAAGCTGAAATAATTTTTCCCATGGCTATGCGGTCGGGATTAACAGGTAACGGGTAACAGATGATAAATGATAAAGAACAAAGCATAAAGAAAAAAAACAAAGCTTCTGATTTTTCACTCCCTGTCCCCTGTAACCTGAGTAGCCTGTCCCCTGGAACCCGCAGCCTGATAATAGCCGGTACCCATTCCGGCTGTGGTAAAACCACTCTTACCCTTGGTATCATGGCAGCCTTGTCTGCCCGGGGAATAAAGGTACAGCCGTTTAAATGCGGGCCGGATTTCATCGACCCATCCCTTCACCAAATAGTAACCGGCAGAGCTTCCCGCAACCTTGATGTCCGTATGTGCGGACAGGAGTTTGTGGAAAAGATATTTACCCGCCACGCTCCAGTGGATGGAATTACAATCATTGAAGGGGTGATGGGGTTATTTGACGGGGGACGGGGTTCTGCCGCTTACCTGGCAAAATTCCTTGATATTCCGGTTATTCTTGTTATTGATGTCCGTTCAGCGGCAGAAAGTACGGCAGCAGTGGTCAAAGGCTTTGAGACCCTTGACCCTGGGGTAAGGCTTGCCGGGGTGATTTTAAACAAGGTGGGCAGTAAACACCATGGGCAGATGATCAGCGAGGCGGTGAAAACCCATTGCCGGACGGCAATTGTTGGTTCCCTGCCCCGGGATGAGTCCATAATTATTCCCGCCCGCCATCTTGGTCTGCACATGGGCATGGAGAGTGGTCTTGAGACAGAACGGTTATCTGCTATAATTGAAGATAATATTGACCTTGACTGTCTTCTTGATGGTTTAACCTTGACAGCCAGAAACCAGAAATCAGAAACCAGAAGTCAAAAACCGGAAACCAGAAACCAGAAACCAAAAATAGGAGTGGCATGGGACGAGGCCTTTTGTTTTTACTATATTGATAATTTAGAAATGCTGGAAAGGGCAGGGGCTGAAATTGTTTTATTCAGTCCAATCCACGACCGACAGCTTCCAAAAAATCTGTCCGGGATATATATAGGAGGAGGATACCCTGAGCTTTACGCAGAAAAATTAAGTAAAAACAAAACCATGCGTGAAGAAATACTGAGTTTTTCAAGAAGCGGAAAACCAATTTACGGAGAATGTGGCGGATTCATGTATCTGACCCGTTCCATAACAGATACCAATGGCTGCCTTTACCCCATGGTCGGGGTCTATCCGGCTGCCTCCCGGATGCAGAAACGCTTACAAAGACTTGGTTACCGACAAATAGAAATGCTGACAGATAACCTGCTTGGCAAAAAAGGTTCATACTGTTACGGACATGAGTTTCATTACTCTGATATTGATGAAATGGACAGCAGGGTTAAGCGGGCTTACCAGCTTGATGACGGCAGGGCTGAAGGGTATCTCATGGATGATACCCTGGCAGGTTATGTTCATCTTCACTGGGGGAGAACGCCGGAAGTCGCAGTGAAATTTGTTTCCGGCACTCGCCGTCCGACACTCACCGATCATTGAACGACAATATTTAATAGACTGGTGAGTGCCGGAAATAAATAAAGGCAAAACAAAAATGAAAAAAGTTAAGATACAAAAAATATCTCCTCTGGAAATCGAAGCAGAAAGTTTTCGAATTATTGAATCTGAACTTGGAACGGTTGATTTTTCAGAACAGGAGTTTGCGGTGCTGCGACGATGCATCCATGCCACCGGTGATTTTTCATTTGCCGACAATATCCGTTTTCATCCCCGGGCGATTAAGGCCGGGTTATATGCGATTCGAGCTGGAAAAAATATTTTAATAGATGTCAATATGGGTGCTGCCGGAATATCCAGATGGTTGCTGGAAAAATCTGGCGGCAGGGTCATCTGTCTTGTCGCAGAACCAGAGACAGCAGCCATGGCAAAAGAAATGAATATAACCCGTTCCGAAGCAGCCATGGAGCTGGCGAAAACAAAAAATATGAATATCGGGATTGTCGCCATCGGTAATGCTCCCACCGCTCTTCTAAAAACCATGGAAATGATGGATGCGGGCAGTTTTTCTCCGGAACTTGTGATTGGAGTTCCGGTGGGTTTTGTTAATGCCGTTGAATCAAAGGATATTCTGCTTGACAAACCTTATCCGTTTATTACCTCCCTGGGGCGAAAAGGTGGTACTCCGGTGGCTGTCGCCACAGTTAATGCCCTTTTAAGATTGGCATGAATCAGGGGGCAGGGGACAGAGGTTCAAGCCCAAACCAGAAAACTGCAAAAAAAAGAAAGCTGAAATCAGGATTTACCACCGGGGCTTGTGCGGCAGCGGTCGCCAAAGCTGCGGCTCTGTCTCTGCTTGGAGGTTTTCAGGTAAAGGAAGTTGAAATACCTTTTCCCGGTGGAAATCGGCATTCTTTCATTATTCATTTTTGTGTCAGTCAGGATGGTCAGGTTATGGCTGCGACCATCAAGGATGCCGGTGATGATCCGGATGTGACCAACAAAGCGGAGATCATCGCTCTCGTTGAAGAACAGGAACCCGGCAGCGAAGATGAACAGGTAATCATTGACGGCGGACCGGGGGTTGGCAGGGTGACCAAACCGGGACTGGCTGTGGCTGTGGGAAGAGCAGCTATCAACCCGGTTCCGGAAAAGATGATCCGCAGAGCTGTTCTTGAAGCCATGGTGGAATCTAAAGAACGACATTGTCGTCTGCGGATATCTATCTGCGTAACCGATGGTGAAAAGCTGGCAGAAAAAACTTTAAACAAAAGACTTGGTATCATTGGTGGTCTTTCCATTCTCGGTACAACCGGTATCGTCAGGCCGATATCGGCAAAGGCATGGACAGATACCATTGAGGCATCCATGAAAGTGGCAAGAGCCGCAGGACTTGACGAGGTTATCCTCTCCACTGGCAGAACCTCTGAGGCAGCTATTGAGAAACTTCTCAACCTTGATGATGAAGCCGGGGTTATGATGGGTGATTACCTTGCCTACAGCCTGAAGGCAGCCAGGCGGCATGGATTTGAAAAAATTCATCTTGCCGGTATGTGGGCAAAAATACTTAAATGTGCCCTCAAAATTCCCCAAACCCATGTCCGCCACGGGGCACTCGAGGTCAGCCGGGCGGCAAACCTGCTTTTACAACTTGGTCTGGAACCCGAAACAGCCACAGAGATGGGAAAAGCAAATACAGCAAGGGAAGTATATCTACGCCTGAAAGAAGCGGGCAGGGATGAGTTGATTCGGGCTGTATGTTTAAAAGCGAAAGAATATGCCCGGAGCCGCTCCCAATTAGAAGTGGAGGTGTATCTGATAACCTCTGAAAATGGGGTGGTGGAACATGTCTGAGAAGAACGGTGCACATGATATTTTTGT
>CAZHPX010000143.1:0-4404 GCA_964534785.1 uncultured Desulfobulbaceae bacterium
GATCTTAAAGAAGTCTCAACCAAATATATGCTCTTTGAAGCCAAACGGGAAGAGCAGTTTATGACGGGTGGTGAAGCGGTACGCGAAGCCATCAGAAGAGCCAATGTTGATATGGCAATAGCCTATCCCATCACCCCTCAAAGCGAGAGCATGCACCTTATCGGTGATCTCTATGCCGAAGGGTTTGTGAAGGAATATTTTCGTGGTGAAAACGAGTTTGCGGTTATGTCTGAAGTTGCCGGTGGTGCCATGGCCGGGGTCAGGATGTTTACCGCTACCTGCGGTCCCGGTACCTTACGGGCCTTTGAGAACTTTCCCATGTGGGTTGGTGCCAGGCTGCCAATTGTCATTGGTTTCATGACCAGGGCTATCAATGCTCCTTTGAGTATCCAGCCGGACACCATTGAGATGAGTATGCTGCTTGACACCGGTATGTTGATGCTTCATGCTGAAAATGCACAGGAACTATATGATATGTATCTCATGAGTTTTTCTGTAGCGGAAAGAACATCGGTGCATATCCCGGTGGGTGTTTTTGTTGATGGTTTTTTTGTCACTCACACCAGGCAGAAGGTTAAAGTGGTCACCGAGGATGTCAAGCTGCAACCCTATGATCCTGCCGCATCTCCCACCACCACTATTGATATGGAAACCCCTCCTTTCAGATATATGAAAGATCCTTTTGTGATGAAATCAAACTATGTCAGTTATGCGGCTCATGCCAGTTGGCAGCAGGAGTGCATGGCATCCATTGAGCGTTCCCGTCCTTTTTTAAAAGAATTGCTGGGTGATTTTATCGAGCAGAAAAACCCTGATGCACCTGTCCAGATTGTTGCTTCCGGCACGGCTGTTTCACAGGGGCGTGCCGCCGTGGAAATGCTTGCAGATGAGGGTATTGAGGTGGGACTGGTCAAAATCAAAACCATACGACCTTTTCCGGTTGAAGAGATCAGAAAGGCTCTGGCTGGAGCAGAAAAAATCGTCATACCGGAGTTCAACCGCGTGGGTTGGCTGGCCAGAGAAGTGGCGTCGATTATTCCCAATAATGATCGTATTGTCCAGGGACCGCGGGTGTATGGCGGTATGACCATGCCTCCGGATGTAATTACCAAGGTTATAAAAGATGGTACCCTGTGTGGTGTTTAACAAAAAAAGCTTAAATAACAAGAGGTTTGACTTTATATAGTTAATCAGGAGGAAATTATGTCTTTACCGATAACCGATATTACATCCCGGAAAATAACCAAAATTAATCCGGCTTTTGTGGATGTTATGCCACAGGAATACCTGGATCTGGATGCGAATGGTCCTTTTGGTACCAATAAAAGCACCAAGGATCTGGGTACCTTTAAGGAGCTTATTGAAGATCATCCTCTCTGTGCCGGCTGTAACCTTGCCCTGGCCTTTCGTACTTTGATCTCAGCTTTGCCCTGCCCGGAAGATACCGTTATTGTCGGCTCAACCGGCTGTAACAGCCTGGCTTTTCCTCAATTAGCCATTCATAATGTTCATGCCTTGTTTGGTAATCAAAATGCAGTGGCTTCCGGTCTTAAACGGGGGTTGAAACTTCGCTTCCCCCATAAAAACAAAGATGTGGTGGTTATGGCCGGCGACGGTGCCACCGCTGATATCGGCTTTGACATGACTCTTCATTCCTGGATCAGGGGTGAAAATATTACCACTGTCATGTTTGATAATGAAATCTACGCCAACACTGGTGGTCAGGAAAGCGGTATGACCCAGTTTGGCGAAGTACGACATATGGCCCCAACCGGTAAGAAATTTCAGAAAATGAATGTGCCGGAATTTGCCAGACAGGCAGGCTGCGTGTATGTGGCCAAAGTTTCCACAGCCAACACCTTGAAAATTGGCCAATGCTTCAACAAAGCAGTACTGGTTGCCAGGGAAATCGGTCCCACATATATTCAGGTTTATACACCATGCCCTACTAATCTGAAAATGAAACCGGCTGATTCCGTAGCTCTTGCCAAACAAAGATCAAAAGAAGATTATGCCTTCTTTGAATACATGAGCGAAGAGGCTGAAAATATGCTGGTGGAAAGCGGAGTTATAAAGCCTAAAGCCAAACAGGATAAAGAAGACGAGGCATAGCCTTAAATAGGGAGGAATAAACAAATGAGCAGCAAAATAACATCCATAAGAATGTCGGGGCTTGGTGGTCAGGGTGCGGTTACCGCAGCCCATATTGTGGGTAGTGCCGCAGTACTTGACGGAAAAAACGCCGCTGTTAACCCTTTTTTCGGTGCTGAAAAAAGGTTGGCACCGGCTGAGAGTTATGTGCGTATTGCTGAAGGGGAAATCTACGATACCGGTGAGATTCTCTACCCCAACATCATCATGGTTTTCCATCCCGATGTTATCCTGCATGGAAAGTCATATACCATGCCTTTTTTTGCCGGTCTTCAGAAAAATGGTATTATCATTGTGAATTCAGATTTTGCTTTTGATTTCACTGAGGACGAACAAAAAGATATTGATGACTTAAACGCCAAGGTTTATTTCGTTCAGGCCACTCTGTTGGCCAGAGAAATTGGCGGTACTGATCTGGCAACAAATATTGCCATGCTGGGTGCCCTGATCGGGGTCACCAAAATAGTGAGCATGAAAGCACTTGAAGAAGCTCTTCAGGAGCGTTTCGGGGCATCAGCCAAAGGGTTTGTGGCTTCAGCCACTACAGCAGTGCTTGATGATGCTATCAAGAAAAAATATGCCAAGGCTGAAAAACTGATTGAAGCCAACATGAAGGTCTTGACTGCTGCGGCTGAAAAGGCACAATCACTGGTCGCCGCCTGAAAAAGGCAGGATTTCTGTGAATTTAACAACTTCTCATGAGGAGGAAAAAATATGTATGTAGCAGCCCTTATTGATCAGGAAAAGTGCATTGGCTGCAAAACTTGCATCAGGGTTTGCCCGGAACCAAACGCTATTGTTTATGTCAAAAATGCAGGGGAAAAAAAGGGCAAATGTACGGTGATTAGTGCAAGGTGCAAGGGATGTGGACTTTGTGAGGCAAATTGTCCAAAGAAATGTATCGAGCTTAAACTGCTTGTCCAGGAAGCTGCCTGACCCTTGCGGGTAAATGTTCGACTATCACCTCATTTTCGCCCGATTCAGCTCGCCCGCATATGACTAATATAGCGGGAGAGATGAATCGAACGAATCTGAGGCAATATTCGAACATTTAAAGACTCGTAGTTTATCATTGATTTCGTGTCAACCCGAATATTTATCTTTGGTTTAAGATTAAACATTAGCTTTTTTTATAATAATTTCATATAAAGGGCGTTGAATCAGATACCCTTATCCTACTGTTTCTGCATCATTTTTCATGAGAACTCTTTTTAAGTTTTGATGGGAAAACAATAAGTTACGCCATCTGCTTCAACGCTCTTGTATATTATTATTTAGATATAGAACCATCTTTACATCGTAAGTCTGCAAAACAATATTGCTTTTCTCGTTCCCACGCTCTGCGTGGGAATGCAGGGCACAAAGAGGTGACTATGCAGGAAGAAAAATACCAGAATATTTTTAATACATATCAACGGGAAAAAGGTACTGTTCTGACCATCCTTGACGATCTTCAAAATGACTTTGGATATGTTTCGGAGGAAGCCGTTTTCTGGTTAGTTGATAAAACCCATATTCCTGCCAGTCACTTTTATGGTGTTATCACTTGCTTCAAGAAGTTCCGCTTAAAGCCACGGGGTCGGCACACCGTAAAGGTTTGTTGTGGAGCAGCCTGCCATGTCAGGGGAGCTGCAACCATTACCAGCCGGATTATGGCGGATTTTAACTTGGCCGATGGCGATGACAGCACCGATGATGGCCGTTTCACTGTCGAGAGTACTGGCTGTGCCGGTGTGTGTGACCAGGCTCCGGTGATAATCGTTGATGACGAGATCTACAGTGCTGTGACTCCTGATTCCACCATGGAAACATTAAATAAATTTAACTGACCGGGGAGGTTTTATGCCTGCAAAAGAAATGAAAACGGCTGGAAACCCTCCAGATTTCAACAGTGATTTCTTCATGAAACAGACCAGGCGTCTGCTGTCGGTTTGCGACCGGGTTGATCATGACATCATTGATTCATACATAAAAACCGGTGGATACGATGGTCTTAAAAAAGCGTTATCCATGGAGCCGCAAGAAGTTGTTGGCGAAGTAAAAAAGTCCGGTCTGCGGGGTAGGGGAGGGGGAGGTTTTCTCACCGCTGACAAGTGGGAGGTTTGCCGACAGGAATGCAATCCTGAGAAATACATGATATGCAACTGTGACGAAGGTGGTCCCGGTACATATATGAGTCGCTTTCTGATAGCCAACAACCCCCATGCTGTTATTGAGGGCTTGTCTGTTGCCGCATATGCTATAGGTGCCTCC
>CAZHPX010000144.1:0-4403 GCA_964534785.1 uncultured Desulfobulbaceae bacterium
ATGATTTTGTCAATTATTTATCTCCTTTTCCAATCTGAATATAGAAATAAAAAAAGTCTATAATTCATTCAAAATTTCCAGATATTCACCAATGGTGATTATGGAATCAAGAATATGCTGGAGGTACAGCCTATTATTCCTTGGTTTCATAAACAACCTGCTGCTCATTTAAAATCCTTTTCCTTAAATAAGGACTGATTGACTTTACAGTTAACAAATCAACTTTTCTGTCCATAACTTCTGAAAATTAGCGTTCCAGTTTAACCAGAGCGAGAAATCCAACCGGATGTAAAAAATCTACAATCAGGTCAATGTCACTGGATTGATTGGCTTCACCGCGTGCGAATGACCCGAAAAGTGAAGCTTTTTTAAGTCCATTTGCCCGGCAGACCTCAACAAGTTTTTTTATTTCAATATGTTCCATAACTAAAAAATTCCCACCTCGTCCCACCAGTGCGGTGGGACGAGGTGAAAACAATACTGCCGCAGACAGCTTACTGCTTCTGTCTTCTGGCTTCTGTTTTCTGGTTTCTGTCTTCTGACAAAAATATCTTGCTGGCAATGATACCGGTCTCGTAAAGACCGAACATGGGGATGGAGAGAAGAACGGTTGCAGTCGGTTCTCCGGCAGTCAGAAGAAAGGAAAGAAAGACAATAGCCCCATAGAAGTATTTTCGTTGTTTGCTGAAATGCGTTTTGTTAATTAGACCGGTTTTTACTGTCATCACCATGAGAAAGGGTATTTGAAAGGCAATGGCAAAGGCTAAGACCATGCGGGCGACAAAGGTCAAATACAGCCCTAATTTTGGCATGGGCTGTAAGTTGTCCCCGGCATAACTCATGAAAAAGACGAGCATTTCTGGTAGGACAATGAAAAAGGCAAATAATGAACCTCCTGCAAAAAGCAGGGTTGCCCAGAGAATAATTCTTATGGCAATGCGTCGTTCGTGGGCAAAAAGACCGGGGGCAACAAACATCCAGATCTGGTAAAGGATAAAAGGAAAACTTGCTGCAATCCCGACGAGTAGAGCCAGTTTGATATAACTGATAAAAGCTTCGGTGAGATTGGTGTAAATGAGGTTGGTTAACTCAGGATAGGCATAAAAAAGAGGTTGCATGCAGACAGCGGCTATGGGCTCAATGAACAGGTAGGCGATCACCGTAAAAACAAAGATAACCAGAAAACTCCGAATCAGTCTTTTCCGCAGTTCCTCGTGATGAGGAGCAAACTTTGCAAAAGCACCAATCATTTTTTATTCATCTCCTCATTTCTATCATCGTTGCCCTTTTCCTGCGTTTCTTCTATAGCGTCGTCCACTTGTTTTTCTTCTTCTTTGTCCTCTTGCTGCCCGTTTGAGTGGTTGTGCATGGCAGAAACTGTTTCTGCTGGTTCTTTTTTCCGATCTTTTTCCCATGGTCTTTCATCAGAGGAAAGTAGTGCAAGGTCTATCACTTCGTCATCACCAACAACAGGGTTAGGGAAGACTTTTTTTGTTTTGGTTTCCGTATCTAAAAAATTGCGTTGTAAATCTCCGACAGTTTGATTCAGCTCTCCTTTCACATCTTTAAGAACATTTCCTTCCTCGTTAAACCCTTCCTTGACCTGGCTGACAGTCTTTTTCAGCTCTCCTAACCCTTTGGCAAGAGATTTTGCAAGTTCCGGGAGTTTTTCCGGCCCGACAACAATCAGGGCTACAGCGAGGATCACAAGCAATTCAGGGAGGCCTATTCCAAACATTTTTTCTTTCCTTGCAGTTGGGGAGGTATAAATTATACTTTGACTATAATGATCTTATAAAAAAGCTTGCCGGTGAGAATGTTTTTTTATACCTGTCTGTGTAACCCGGAAAACAGAGTGATTTTGTTCTTCTTATACACCGAATACGATATTTTGTTCAGGTACGAACAGGTATATTGGGAAGGTAAGGGATTTTCAGGCGGGTGTCAAGCTGTCTACCAGTCAATGCAGCTTATTTATTTTTCTTTTGCTTCTGGTCTTTGCCTCAGCCCATCAATGGCGTGGCGAATGGCCATAAGCGGATTGGTCAGGATCATTCTCGGTCCGGCATAACGCATGACTCTGCGAATATTATCTCTTTTTGCCGGGGAATAACAGTGAATACTGCATTTGCCGCAGGTTGTTTTTCTTTCCTGAAAAGGACAGTTTTGCAGTCTTTTTTTGGCGTAATTCAGTAGCACCAGACAGCTCGGGCAGAGACCACCGCAGTAGTGATGTCTGGCTTTGCAGTAATGGTTGATCATCCTGGTGACTGTTTTTATTTCTCTGTCAATATGGGATGTTGTCATTTATTTATTTTACGGTACCCGTAGGGGCAGATTCTATATTCGCCCTTATACGTGGGCGGACAGGGCAGAAACGGATTCTGCCCCTACGGTGGTGGCAATGGCGGGGTTACCCCATTTGTACAATCATTTATCTGAGCCTTAACCATCGTTTATTCTATTAATAATCTGATCCGGCTGATCAGTTTTAATTATCAGATGTCCCATTTTTCGTTTTGCAGCTATATCGCCGCTTTTACCATATAGATGGATTTTGATATTATCCTCAAAGTCGTGGATTGTTGCCATCATCTTTGCTAGTTCATCCCCCAGTATATTTACCATGACCACTGAAGTTAATAATTCGGTGGAGCCAAGAGGCAGGTTACAGACAGCTCTGATTAACTGTTCAAACTGGGAGACATAACAGGCATCCCAGGTGTAATGCCCTGAATTATGGGGCCGGGGAGCCAGTTCATTTATCAGTACTTCCTGCCCGGTAACGAAGAATTCCACGGCAAGAAGACCTGTTATCTGAAAAGTATTGGCAATGTCCATGGCCATTTCTATTGCTTTATCCTGAACCATGACCGGGATTCGGGCTGGTACAACTGTCATATGGAGAATATTTTGCCGGTGTATATTTTCAGCCACCGGGAATACCGCCATTTCCCCGGTTTCTTTTCTTGCCACAATAACTGAAATCTCATCGGTAAATGAGATGTATTTCTCCAGAACCATTTCCTGATTCTCTGATTCCAGCATCTCATAAATACTTTTTAACTTCCTTTTATCACTAAGCACCTGCTGCCCCTTACCGTCATACCCTCCCAATACTGTTTTCAAAACACAGGGATAACCTATTTTTTCTACCGCCTGCTCCATGTCCTCTTTTGTTTTGACGGTACAAAAGGGAACCACCGGAAAACCTGCTTTCTGGAGTTGTTCTTTTTCTGTTCTTCTATTCTGGGCAATAGCAAGAATATGACTTTTTTGAGGCAGATAATAGCGTTTTTCCAGCTCTTCTATTATGTTAATGTCAATGTTTTCAAACTCATAAATAAGAATATCTGTTTTCTCAGCCATTCTGACAGCAGCCTTCATATCATTTAACTCGGCCACAACCTGTTCATCGGCTACCTGACCACAGGGGGAGGCGGGGTTTGGATCCATACAGATAATATTGTAGCCCATCCTTTTGCCTTCCATGGCGGTCATCCGACCCAACTGACCGCCGCCGAGAATGCCAATGGTAGAGCCTGGTAAAATTGTCTTTATCATTATCTATGACCAATCCTCTGTTTCACCTGCCTCCATCACCACCCTGGCTGCTTCTGCCCTGAAATCCTGGAGTTTTTTCTGTAAAACCTGATCCGTTAATGCTAGAATCTGGGCTGCGAGCAGGGCTCCATTTTTGGCACCACCGACCCCAATTGCCATGGTGGCAACCGGTACTCCGGCTGGCATCTGAACGATTGACAGCAAAGAGTCAAGCCCCTGGAGATGGGGGATCGGCACCGGAACCCCGATGACGGGAATAATAGTTTTAGATGCCACCATGCCGGGCAGATGGGCTGCTCCTCCGGCACCGGCAATAATAATCTTGATGCCCCTTGCCTGTGCATTTTCCGTGAAATCATACAGCCAGTCCGGGGTACGATGGGCAGAGACTATTTTTTTTTCGTTTTTAACCCCTAATCTATCAAGAATAATACATGCTTCTTTCATTATGTGCCAGTCGGATTTACTGCCCATGATTACTGATACTGATGATGACATTAAAATAACTCCTTTGTTAAATCAGTTGAAAAAATTTTATTGATACTCGTTATGCAGTGGCCTCCACTTAAAGTAAGCCCCGCCCCTTACGGTCAATGGACAGTGCCTGGCTGGGCCAGCTCTAACATTTTATCAAGAAGCTCTTTTAGTTTAGGGCATTTATCATATGCGATATTGGGATCGAGTTTATCGAAGAGTTCTTTACCATTTACCACCTTCTTATATGATCTTTTCACATGTAAAGGGTAAAGATATTTCAATAATTTTGCTGGCGGTTCATTAAAGTGTAACAATTCTGGTGTCTTAATTTTTTTTGGGAAAGCATTTTTGACTTTAATGGG
>CAZHPX010000145.1:0-4402 GCA_964534785.1 uncultured Desulfobulbaceae bacterium
AGGCAGATTCGAAACAGGATGTTGCCGATATCTATGAGGAAGGATGCCGCCGCATTGAAGATATAATTGCCCTGATCAGAAAGCCGGTTCCGGTTTTCGACACTGCCCGCCAATGTTCAACCCATCAATTTTCGTCCAACCTGATGAGAGAAGAGTTTACCGTCATGGTGGAAAAGGCGAGGGAATATATCCTTGCCGGGGACATCATCCAGGTTGTTCTTTCCCAGCGGTTCAGCAGCGTAACCGAGCTCGATCCTTTTGTCCTTTACCGGGCATTGCGGCATATTAACCCAAGTCCATATCTGTTCTATCTCCGCCTTGATAAGGATATCCTGATCGGTTCATCACCGGAGATTCTGGTGCGTCTTGAAGATAAAGAAATAGAATTACGCCCCATAGCAGGTACTAGGATGCGGGGAAACAATGAAGCAGAGGATAAAGACCTTGAGGAAGAACTGCTTGCCGATCCCAAGGAACGGGCAGAGCACCTGATGCTGGTTGATCTTGGCCGTAACGATGTGGGCATGGTTGCTGAGCCTGGCTCCGTTCGGATAAGCGATTTATTGATTGTTGAGAGGTACAGCCATGTGATGCATATTGTCTCCGGTGTTCATGGCAGACTTGCCGCGGGTAAAGACCAGTTTGATGTCTTTAAGGCGTGTTTTCCGGCGGGGACGGTCAGTGGAGCTCCAAAGATCAGGGCCATGGAAATCATTGATGAACTGGAAACACAACGACGAGGTCCTTATGCCGGTGCTGTCGGTTATTTTGGTTTTTCCGGTAATATGGATTTCTGCATAACCATCCGGACTTTTGTTTTGCGTGAACTTGAGGGAGAGGGAAGATTTCAACTTGCTGTTCAGGCTGGAGCCGGGATTGTAGCTGACTCTGATCCGGACAGGGAGTATGAAGAAACCTTGAGCAAGGCGAGAGGGTTGCGGCGGGCGGTGGAACTGGCTGAAAATGACTTGAATATCGGTTTAGGAACTGGAAATAAATAAGTCATTGGAATTTGTGCCCTGATTTAGGTCATATTTAGTTGATCTGATTGAACAAAACCGCAGACATAGCAGTGCTACGTTGAGGATTTTGTGATTGAGGAGCGGCGAGAGATGGCCTGGAGCAGGGATGCAAAAACGATGAGTTATCTATTTCCAGTTCCTTAGGTCTGCCCGGTTCTGTTACAAAAAAATAAATGTGTTTACACCTGAAACATGAAACTTATTATAATAGATAATTACGATTCGTTCACCTTTAATATCGTTCAGACTATGGCTGTTATGCCACCGGATGCACCGGCAGACTGGCAGCCTCCGGAAATCTTGGTATTTCGTAACGACAAGATTACCGTGGAAGCCATCGCTGCCATGGAGCCTGACCGGCTGCTGATTTCGCCGGGTCCCTGTACTCCGGATGAAGCAGGTATCTCCATGGAGGCCATTAACTATTTCAGCGGAAAAGTTCCTGTTCTTGGTGTATGTCTTGGCCATCAGGCCATAGGTCAGATTTTTGGCGGCAGGGTTGTTCGGGCAGAAAGGGTTATGCATGGCAAGACCAGTCCTGTTCACCATGACAATAAAGGGGTGTTTTCCGATCTTGAAAATCCCTTTGCCGGAATGCGTTATCATTCACTTGTGGTGGAGGAATCCAGCCTGCCGGATTGTCTTGAAACAACTGCCCACACCGATCAGGGTGAGTTGATGGGGATTCGCCACCGGGAATTTGCTGTGGAAGGGGTACAGTTTCATCCTGAATCAATCATGACCGGAGTGGGCAATATTCTTCTTCATAATTTTTTGCGTCATGACTTTGTCAGGCTGCTGTCCAGGTAACAGGTAACAGGTGCCAGGGGACAGATTGACGATATCCCCTCGAATCGTGGCAATGTTCCTGTAGGGGCGAACCTGTGTGTTCGCCCACGTTCGCTGTGTGTTCGCCCACGTTCACTGTGTGTTCTGTGTGTTCGCCCACGTTCACCTTGACAGGTAACAGGTGGCAGGAACCGGAAATCAAAAGCCAAAAGTTAATGAACGGGGATAAATAATGATTAAGGAAACAATCGGGAAAATTGTTGCTGGTCAGGATTTAACGGAGACAGAAATGATCACGGTCATGGAAGAAATCATGTCCGGCTCTGCCACTGATGCCCAGATCGGTTCTTTTATCACAGGGTTAAGAATGAAAGGAGAGACTGTTGACGAGATAGTCGGGGCAGTCAGGGTGATGCGGGATAAAGCCACTTTCATTGACAGTGGTGTGAATATGGAAGACGGTGAAATCCTGATGGATATTGTCGGCACCGGCGGAGATGGTTCAGGTACCTTTAATGTTTCCACCACCACCGCCTTCGTGGTTGCCGGGGCAGGAGTGCCGGTGGCAAAACATGGTAACCGGGCAGTTTCTTCATCATGTGGCAGTGCCGATGTCCTTGAAGCCCTTGGTGTCGATCTCTCCATGGAACCGGAACGGGTTTCCGCATGTATACAGGAAGTCGGTATAGGTTTTCTTTTTGCTCCCATGCTCCATAAGGCCATGAAATATGCCATCGGTCCCCGCCGGGAGCTGGGTATTCGGACAATTTTTAATATTCTGGGGCCAATGACCAATCCCGCCGGAGCAAATGTACAGTTGACCGGAGTATTTGCAGAAGAGTTGACCGTAACCATGGCAGAAGTCCTGGCAAAACTGGGTATGAAGCGGACTCTGGTGGTCTGGGGTGAGGGGAATGTGGATGAGATGAGTATAACCGGTACTTCCCTTGTGGCTGAGGTCAGAGATAAAAAAGTTACAAGCTGGCAGGTTGTTCCTGAAGAAGTGGGTTTAACAAGAGCAACCATTGCCGATATCAGCGGCGGAGCAGATGCCGATGAGGCCGCATCTCTGGTGCGGTCGGTGCTTGTCGGGCAACCGGGGGCCAGGTTGGACATGGTTCTGCTCAACAGCGGAGCAGCACTTATGGCAGCAGATAAGGTGGATACTTTAAAAACCGGCGTGGAAATGGCCAGAGAAATTATTAAATCAGGTAGAGCCATGGCCAAACTGGAAGCTTTGCTTGATTTCTGCAGGGAAAACCAGAAAAAATAAAAAATGATACTTGATACCATTGTTGAGAGAAAAAAGGAAGAAGTTGCAAAACTGCGTAAAAACGGGATTGGTCTGCCGGAGATGGAAGTTGCACCGCCCCGTGGTTTTTTAAAAGGTTTGCTTGAAGCAGAAGGGGTGGCGATTATTGCCGAGGTAAAGAAAGCTTCTCCATCCAAAGGTGTTATCTGTTCTGATTTTAATCCGGCTGAAATTGGCAGATCATATAAACAGGGCGGGGCAAGCGGGGTGAGTGTTCTTACTGATCAGGATTTTTTTCAGGGCAGGATTAACTATCTTGTCCAGGTTCGGGCGGTTATTGATTTGCCGGTTCTTCGTAAAGATTTTATTATTGATCCTCTTCAGATAGATGAAGCACATGCCTTTGGGGCTGATGCTGTTCTTCTCATTGCTGCTATCCTTGATATTGTCCAGTTATATGATTTTCGTCAGCAGGCTGAGGAACTTGGTATGGATGTGCTGGTTGAAGTTCATGACGAGTATGAACTGGAATCGGCATTAAAGGCGGAAAGTCGGTTGGTTGGGGTTAATAATCGTAACTTGCAGGATTTTACGGTTGATCTGGAAACCACATTTCGGCTTAAAAAAGAAATCCCGGATGAAATTCCTCTTGTCAGTGAATCTGGAATCAGTTCAGTCGATGATATTAAAAAATTACTTGTCCACGGAGTGCAGGCTGCCCTGATAGGCGAGAGCCTTATGTGCAGGCAGGGTGATATCAGTCTGTTAGAGGATTTTGTCGGAGTACAGGGCAAAGATTGATAAAAGATATAAAACCTGATTTACGGAAAACTCCGAGCGTAGACTCCGTGGGGTGCCTCTTAAATGGTTACAGTCCGATGATTGTGCAGCTTTTTTGAAACTCGCTGGATAGCGACCCAAAACAAAAGAAAAAAAGAACATGAGAGTACGCATCAAGATGTGCGGCATTACCCTGGCCGGTGATGCCATGGCTGCGGTGGAAAGCGGAGTTGATGCTCTGGGTTTTATATTTCATGAGCAGAGTCCCCGTTCCATTACTCCGGAACAGGCACGGCATATCATTGCAATACTTCCGCCTTTTGTTGACGCAGTTGGTGTCTTTGTTGATAAAAAACGACGGGAAGTTGAGGAGATTATCAATTATTGCCGTCTCAATTACGCTCAGCTTCACGGCAGCGAGACTCCTAAATATTGTGAGCGGATAGGAAAATATACTGCTCCGTGTCAGGTAATAAAGGCCTTTCGGGCAGGTGAGGGGTTATCCCAATCTGATATTGACCCTTATGCCCCCCATATCAAAGGGTATTTATTAGATACC
>CAZHPX010000146.1:0-4357 GCA_964534785.1 uncultured Desulfobulbaceae bacterium
ACTGCCGCCGCTTCACTGCCGCCGCTTCACTGCTAATTTTCCGATACATTGAAATTTCGCCCTTCGGGACGTTCACCTGCACCACAGAAAGCACTCAAGCCCGGCAACCGTAGGCGACTCTTACTGCCAGCCGTGATCACTTTCATCTGCAGCACATGTTAACGCTCACGGATTCAGGTTATTAAATATTCAATTCCCCCATAGCCAACAGGACTGTTTCCAATTATAGTGTAACCAATCAGAGGGTTGCAAGAAAAAAAATGTCCCTTCCCTGACGGAAATCTACGACGGTACTTTTTGGGTCAAATTACTTGTACCCTTATCCAAAAAAGACAAGAAAAATGAAAAAAGGACGGTAACAAAAAATGAAAATAGCAATCAGCGGCAAAGGCGGAGTGGGAAAAACAACGATAATGGCTTTTCTTGCCAGAGAACTCCGCAGAAAGCAGAAAGGCGTGTTGATCATTGACGCTGACCCAAGTCCGCATATGGCTGCAACCATAGGAATAGAAGACATGGAAAAGGCAAAACCCATTGCCGAAATGACCACCCTCCTCAGCGAACGAGCAGGAAAAACCGCCGGTTCACCTTTTTACAACCTCAACCCGGAAGTCAATGACCTGCTCCGCGATTTTATGATCGAAAAAGACGGAATCCGACTGATGGTATTAGGTGCAGTCCAGACAGCCGAAGGAGGCTGTGCCTGTCCGGAAAACCATCTCTTAAGAAAAATGCTCAAAAAAATGCTTCTTAATGCTGATGAGACTGTCCTGATTGATATGGAAGCCGGTGTAGAACACCTTGGCAGAGGTACAATTGCCGGAGCAGATCATCTTCTGATTGTGGTTATCCCCTCCCGCTCAAGCATCCGCACTGCCCTGAAAATCAAGAAAATGGCCGAAGATGTGCAAATTCCCAAAATCTCTTTTGTCGGTAACCTTGTTCAGGATGACGAAGACAGGGAGTTTCTCATCCGGGAGCTTGGCAAATCTCCCGCTGCCTTCTTCCCGGACTCCAGGGCTATCAAGACATCAGAGAGGAAAGGCATACCTGTAATCAATATAGAAGACAGCCTTGGCAATGCACCACAAGAGCTTATCGAGGCAATTTTCAATCCTCCGGCAATATGACATTTAGGACTTTTTTACAAGCTGCCCCGATAAGCGTTCTTCCGGGGCTAAAGCCCCGGCTCCGGGTCTATTACAGACCTTATAGTTGTTTCAGATGGGCATTATGTTCTCATTAATTGTGCACCAACCCGAATGTTTACCACTTTCTGTTTCTGATTACTCATCATACAAGTTACATTAACAATTACTTTCCTGACAAACTATGCAGGTGCTCCACAATAAGGTTATAAAGTTCGATCTGACATTCATCAATTTCTTCTTCCTTGCCCTTTGTGACAGCCCGGAAAAATTGTTCGCATACCTTATGCTCACTGCGGGACCATAAAGAGGTATGGCCAAGTCTTTCAGCTTCACCATCTCCCTGTAAAAGCTCAGGGCTGTCCCGCCGGGCATGGGCCCAGTTGATTACAGAATGAAAATAAAGAATTGAACGGTCAAGAAGGATATAAAAAAGCTGAATATTATCAACCGGCCCAATTTTTAATTCCAGATTATCCAGGCGGGCACCCAGCATTCTTGTCCCGGAAAGCATTTCCTTACCCTTAATGGCGGTGCCGGCAGCTCCTATCACGCCGCCAATGGCTGAAAAAACGCCAAATGAAATCCCGGCCGCAGCCAGATCAAGACCAGCTCCCATGGCTGCACCACCCAGGGCCCCGGTCATGATGAGCTGTTTTCTGCTCAAACCGAGAAACTGCCAGGTTTTTTCACTGAACAAGTCTTCCCGCAAAATGGAATGGGCAGGCAGTTCAAGATTAAAAATATTATGCTTGAATAACTGCCGGATTTGCAGGTGAACCTCTTGTTCCCGGCGAATTACCAGACGGTTGAATTTATCAGCCATCCTCATGCGTAGTTTCTCTTCATCAACATCGCCCTCTGAAATACGAGTACTGTCTGTCCAGCTCAATACTTGTATGAGCATATTGATTGTCAGCTCTGCTGTCCTTTCTATCCGGCTATGCCAGTTCTGCTCAAAAGCGGTTATAACCAGTTTAAGGGTCGGTTCCAGTTCCTGATCAATAACCTTGAGGCTTTCCAGCAGGCTTATTCGTTGTGCATAGGTGGCTCGCAATGAATTAAAGACTCTGGTCGAATTAAAATGTTTACGAAGTTCCCCTGTCCAGTCATCAAGGAAATCACTCCCCTCTTCCTTGAAATTAAGAATTGCCATCCGGGAACGACCGGTGAGACGAAGAATTTCCATCTCCGCCCGATCGATGTTGCGCAGGGGCCGGGAACCGTCCACCACAAAAATCACCCCGGCTCCGTCAGCCAGAGGATGAAAAAGCTGACAGTCATCATGAAAGGCAGGGTCTTCATGATGCTCGGCAATAAAATCAGCAAGCATCCTCTCATCCGTTCCCCGGTAAGCCTGCATCCATGTAAGAGTTCGCCGGGGATTCTGAAAACCAGGGGTATCAACAAAAGTTATTACTTCACGCCCATCAATAATAACCGGAAACCGACACCACTCTCTTGTTTCCCCGGGAACAGGACTGACCCTTACAGAATCATCTTCAGCAAGAGTGGACAACACCGAAGATTTGCCTTCATTGGGGTGCCCAACCACAGCAAACTCAGGAACCCGTTGTTTCACTGTTCACACTCCACAAGACAAATACATTGCAGCCATGGATCCCCCATACCGGTCAACTTCTGCTTCCAGACTCCATATTCATGTTCCCGGACAGGTGTAAAAATTGTTTCCCTGACCGGTCTGCCAATCAAACATACGGTGATCAAAACCTTTTCTCCTATTTGGCTGCGCAATTGCCGCAGAAAAGCGAAAAACTCTTCTATGGGAGGCTGCCAGGCCTCCTGAAGAAAAAGAATAGACTCGTTACTGCCCAGTTCATTTTTTATATTTTCGACAAGTAGATCAATTTCCAGTTCGTCTTCAAGCATAAGACATTTACCCGGCTCCCTGCCTGCACATCCCCGGATCAGCTCAATAAACACCTCTGACTGGCAGTCATCGTATAATTCTTCAGGAATCAAAGCCAAAGCCTGCTCTGTCCTGGTGAATGCTGCTGGTTCTACTGCAACATTGGTCTCAACCATGGGTACTGACCGGGACTGGAGAAAAGAGACGCTCCTGTCATGATCAGCTTCAGCCTCTGTGGCAATCGCAGGAGTACGCATCCGCCGGATGACCTGCTGATGTAATCCACTGTCCAGGCAAAGACGAGTTAATATAGTTCGTTTGGCCAGCGAGGCAAAAAACAGGAGAAA
Organism: uncultured Desulfobulbaceae bacterium; assembly: GCA_964534785.1. Lineage (GTDB taxonomy): Bacteria > Desulfobacterota > Desulfobulbia > Desulfobulbales > Desulfobulbaceae > DRLX01. The sequence goes on from CAZHPX010000146.1 coordinate 3,366, forward strand.
AACCCTGGGCAACAGGCCATAAACCAGAACAGCCATACATAAAAAAGGCCACCAGGAAACAAGAGCATCACTGCTGAGATAATATATTCCCTCCTTGAGAATCAAATGACTACCCTCAATCTGATCAAGATCGGGATGACCGGTTCCGGCAGGCAGCAACCATGACCAGGGCAAGGCTATTATCTGCACCAGATTATACACAGTCCCGGCTGATTGAGCCAGGGTTGACTGCCAGCCAAAGGCAATATCAGTGGTTGTTACCTTCAGCAGGGTGGCAGCCAGTACACCAAGGTTAAAACCAATACCAAGGAGCTGGATGATCCGAAAAAACGGAAGCATGAAGAGAGAACCATACACCTTTTTCTGACGACGCAACTGGCCGCTGAGAGCTGCAAACCATTGCCGGGACTCCCCGCTCAGTGAACCCCTGCCAATCCTGGCAGATAACCATATAATTCCACGACGAAGCAGAGTAGAGGTAAACGGCAGCCACTGGTGCCCCCGTAATTTTGCGGCAAAAAAAGAAAATGGTATCAGGCCAAGTAGAATCACCTGGCTGACCACAAAAAGGACTATATACATGGAAGCGTTGACAGGGGTAATTCCCGCATAGGCAAGAAAAGACCAGGCCATGCCGCCGCCAACCAAAAAACCACCTATAAGAAACAGGCAGCCGCATATCCCAAGCAGCTCTGTGAATATTTGACCGGGCAAGCGTACCTGGTCACCATATTGACGCCGGCGGCCCTGCAGCCAGCTACGCAGTAAATAATCTTCACTTATCAGATTATCATTACCAACAGATGATTCGCAGGCCCGCAAAGCAATTGCCCGGTCGCGTTTCTGCAACTCCTTTTCATTTTTTTCCTGATCCTGGTGAAAAAAAAATTCCAGATCAAGAATATCGGATATCTGCCAGTTGCACTTCATTTAAAACAGACCTCGTAAACTATTCCTGAAAAACCATGGTGTTCCAGACAATTACCCGTGAA
>CAZHPX010000147.1:0-4355 GCA_964534785.1 uncultured Desulfobulbaceae bacterium
TGACCTCTGACCTCTGACCTCTGACCTCTGACCTCTGTCATCTATCAGACTGCAACTGTTCAACAAAGGAAAAATCATTGCAAACAGAATCACCGGAATCACCACCTGTCCGCATGGACAATGTCGGCCTTATTCTGGTATCCCCCAACTACCCTGAAAATATCGGTGCCAGTGCCCGTATTGCCTGTAACTTTGGACTAAGCGGCATCACAGTGGTCAGCAACAGGGTACCGGATCAGGAGAGGATGCTGAAAATGGCAACCCATAAGGCCGCTCATATTATCAAGGGGATGCGTCTGGTTGCCACCACGAAAGAGGCGGCAGAGCCGTTTAATTTTATTGTTGCCACCACCGCCAAAGAAGGACGACAACGATTACGCTGCCAGGCTCCAAGAGCGGTGATGGAGGAAATAGCCCCGCTTGCCCTGGCACCTGAAAACCACATAGCACTTATGTTTGGCCCTGAGAACTGCGGTCTGGGCAATGAGGATATGGATTTATGTCAGTTCGCCTCAACAATTCCCACCGCTGATTTCTCTTCTCTGAATCTGGCTCAGGCGATTGCCATTCACTGTTACGAGCTGTATACCGCCATACCGGCCGTCAAGGCAAAGAAACCAAAAAAAAACATAGCGTATGCCAACTCATTTGACACAGAAGGGATGTACAGCCATATTGCAGAGGCCTTATCCGAGATAACTTTTCTTGATGATAACAACCAAACCTACTGGATGCGCAATATTCGCCAATTCCTGGGCAAGATACGCCTCAGCAAGAAAGACGCCAGCATTGTCCGGGGGATATGCCGAAAATTTCTCTGGCACAGCCGCAACCTCAATCCACAGGACAGGTGAATATATCGTTTATCCCTGACAGAGGGCAATTATGACAAACCGGTTTTGATTTTTTACAAAACTCCTTGCCCACCCTGACGATCAAGGCGTGATATTCGTTGTAAAGAGAGGTTTTTTCTTCCATATTGTCCATAAACAGACCCTGAATATCATGGTAATCATAGCTGTCATCAATAATAGCATGTCTGCTCAAGATGCGGTGGGTGTAGGCATCAACGACAAAAACAGGTTGCTCCGCAGCATAGAGAATCATCGAATCAGCAGTTTCCGGACCGATTCCCTTAACAGATAGCAACTGTTCCCGTAACGAATCCCGGGACTGTGCCAGAAAACTTTGCAGATCAGAATCCCAGTCACTCTCAAGAAGGTTAAAAAAGTTCTTCAACCGACCAGCCTTGATATTATAGTAACCGGATGGGCGGATATATTCTGCCAACAATGCCTGGGGCAGCTCCGAAAGGCTGTCCAGCGACAACAATCCTGCCCTTTTAAGATTATCAATGGCTTTTTCAACATTATTCCAGTTGGTATTCTGGGTTAAAATTGCTCCAACCATGATTTCAAACGGGCTGTCTCCCGGCCACCACTGCTGGTGACCAAATCTTGCCAGCAACCGATTATACATTTCCTCCAGCTCTATGGCGACACTCATTACTCTTAAGCCTGCTCCTTATCTCCAAAACAGATACCAATATCACGGGCTGTCAACATCTTATCGCTGGTCAAATCTACTTTTTTGCGGGAACGAATAGCATCCTCAAGCGGGACGGCGGACATAACCGGCGGGGTCCAGGCAACCATATGATCAAATTTTTCCGCTTCTGCCAGCCGGATTGCCGCACCGCCAAAACGCAGGGCAAGCAAGCGGTCAAAGGTGGTGGGAGAACCACCCCGCTGTAAATGCCCCAGAACAAGAGAGCGGACATCTTTATCAAGTCGTTTACTAATTTCGCCCGCCACCCAGTTGCCTATCCCGCCCAGTATTTTTTCGTCTCTTCCCGGCTCGCCCTCGCCACGGCTCATAACCTGGCCATTCCTTGCCATGGCTCCTTCGGCAACCACCACAATGGCGTATCGCTTATCATGAAGATCATTGTCACTGATCTTGGCACAGACTACATCCATATCAAAGGGAACTTCAGGCATCAAAATCACATCCGCCCCCCCGGCAAGACCGGAGTACAAGGCAATCCATCCCGAATCTCTGCCCATGACCTCCACCACCATGACCCGGTCATGGGACTTGGCGGTGGAATGAAGTTTATCCAGGGCATCCGTGGCAGTGTCAACAGCCGTATCAAATCCAAAAGTCCGGTCAGTGGCTTCAAGATCATTGTCAATGGTTTTAGGTACCCCGATAACCGGCATCCCTATTTTGGCAAAACGATGGGCTATCTCCATGCTGCCGTCACCACCAACGGCGATGTGACAGAAAAACCCCATCCTTTTGAAATTTTTCATTATCAGCCCGGAAACATCAACGATGGTTGTCTCGCCAGCGAGATTGACCACCGGCTTTCTAAAAGGATGGCCCTTATTGGTTGAGCCGATAATTGTTCCGCCTATGGGGGTGATTTCCCGTACATCTTTGGGAGTTAAACGAATCAGTTCATCCAGATCAAGCAGACCTTTATAACCGGAAGGACTGCCATATACCTCCCAACCCCGTCTCGCCGCCCCATTAACCACCGCAAAAATAACGGCATTCAAGCCGGGAGCATCACCACCGCCAGTGGAAATTACAATTTTTTTCATAGATCCTTCCCTTTATTATTAATTACTTAAAATCCACAGCTATTCTTCATACAATCTTTGCCCCAGGCACATACGACAATTTGTCTACTCCACAACCGAATTATAATCATTCACCGCCTTTTTCATTCTAACAATATTTTTCAAAAATTACCCTAAACACTTACAGATTATAAACACCCATAGCATTGATTTTATCATAACCCTAATATTTACGATTGTTTTTTTTATAAAGAATGATTATTGTTTTTTTGTAGATTGTATTTTTACTATTACTTTTACTTTATTTTTGCAGGAGGAAATCGTGTTTGAAACAACAAGCTCTGCGGTTGAGAATCTAAAAACATATCTCGCCCAAAATAATATTGAATCAGCAGTCCGTATCTCCCTGATGCAGGGTGGTTGAGCAGGTCCCTCTCTGGGATTGGCTCTGGATGAGCCAAAAGACAATGATAAAACCTTTCAGGAAGATTCCGTTACTTTTCTCGTTGATGAAGAATTGTTGACTTCCTGTGGTACAATAAAGGTAGACTTCATAGAAGCTGGGTACAAATCCGGTTTTTCCATCACCTCTACCAATCCGATCGGCAGCGGTGGATGCAGTTCCGGCTCTTGCAGCTCCGGTTCTTGTGGATAAACTATTTTATCTGAACATACATTATACAACCTTAAAAAATAAAAAGCCCTTGCCCTTTCCAAGCGAGGGCTTTTTTTGTCTTCCTGTCTTATTCCCCCCGCTTTCCCGCCCCTGTTCCCACTCTGCCAAATTCTTGACACAACAAAAAAACATCCTTATCTTCTTTGAATAAATTAAGGACTAAAACATACAATACAAATCCGTGAGGGGAAGATATATGCAGCTTGATAAATTCACATTGAAATCACAGGAAGCCATCCAGGCAGCCCAGACTCTGGCCGGGAATAATGCTAACCAGGAGTTACAGCCTGAACACCTGCTCAAGGCAATTATGGAGCAGCCGGAGGGGGTGGTCGTCCCCGTCCTCCAGAAAATGGGAGTTGAACCGGCAATTATCCTGAGTGAAACAAACCAGATGATTAATAAACTTCCTAAGGTTTCCGGGGCAGGAGCCGGACAAACCTATGCCTCGCAGGATTTTCGTAATCTGCTTGATCAGGCATTCAAAACTGCCAGCAACATGCAGGATGAATATGTAAGCCAGGAACATCTTTTCATGGCTATCCTTGCCGTAGAAACCACTCCTGCTGCAAGGATGCTTGTCGAGCGGGGCATAGACGGTGACGGTTTTCTCAAAGCCCTGACAACTATCCGTGGCAGCCAGCGGGTAACCGACCCATACCCGGAAGATAAATACCAGGCCCTGGAAAAATACGCCCTAAATCTCACCGATGTGGCCCGGCAGGGCAAGTTGGATCCGGTGATTGGCAGGGACGAAGAGGTGCGAAGAATTATTCAGGTCTTAAGCCGGAGAACAAAAAATAATCCTGTCCTGATAGGTGAGCCGGGAGTGGGAAAAACTGCCATTGTCGAAGGTCTTGCTCAACGGATTGTCAACGGTGATATCCCGGCAACCTTAGATGGCAAACAGGTTATTTCCCTTGATCTTGGTCTTCTCATTGCCGGAGCCAAGTACCGGGGAGAATTTGAGGACCGCTTAAAAGCAGTCCTCAAGGAGGTGGAGCAGAAAGCCGGAGAGATAATTCTCTTTATTGATGAGATCCACACTCTGGTCGGAGCCGGGGCGGCAGAAGGTTCCATGGACGCATCCA
>CAZHPX010000148.1:0-4310 GCA_964534785.1 uncultured Desulfobulbaceae bacterium
ACTTAGCGTGAGCAATATCCCATACCATTGAATAAAATGGGGACATATCTATTTTATTCCTCGTTGCACCGGTGCAGGACATCAGCAGTCAGCAGGGTACAGACCACATCTTTTAAAAAAAACTACAACATTATGAAAATTAATTATGGGCTGCCCCTTTTTAACCCTCCTTGTTTTGGGCCCCAAATAAATTCTAATCATGGAAAAACTATTCATCAAGAAAAATCATTCGAACTCATCTTTAAATCATGGCGAATTATCTTTATAAGTAACCCATACGGGACATCTTTACCGCATAGTTTGGGTATATTTTGTATAGTTTGGGTCGAGCCAGGCTATTTGTTCCACTCCAAGATAACGAATCATTATTGGTATGGCAAGAAATGAAGCCCCCATACCAATGGCTTTAAAAACAACCGAGCCTTTTATTTGGTGCCAGTAATTATGGGTACGCTGCCTGGATATATCATCTTTCACGAAGCAATATTCACCCACGCAATCATTTTTTTAATCCCAGCTTCCTTGTCAACAACCGGCTGCCAATCGATTAGTGATTTTGCTTTGGTAATAGGTGACTGGGATAGGTGACTGGGGTCGGGCCACGCTACCTTGTTGATTACTATAGATTAATGTCCCCCAAACAGGCGTTTTGAGACCCTATATCGTCTTTTTTGCTATCAGAATTGACAATACAGGTTTTCATCTCTTTTCGAAGCCGAAAGACTCCATCATTTGGTCCCGGAAGGCTCCTGTTCATGGGGTTGAAACCTTCCCTCCCTATACTCTCTATATATCTTTTATCAAGATGCCAGCAACATCGCCCGGTAATCTTGTCATGAGTAACCCTTCCCATGGCTGGTGAGTGGTGTAAACTATCATTTACGAGGTCTGATCTATATGTTACATAGTAACTTTGTATTTTGTAAAAGGGAAGTGTAAGATCATGACTTTGCGAGGCAGGGAAATAATCTTTACAACTGATAGGCATAGAACTTGTCCTTTATCCCATTCCTAAGGAAAAACGACATGGAACCATTACAGCAACAGACATGGACTCTACCGGAAGACCTTCCACTTTCAGAATTACGCAATGCTCTCTTTGATACCTTTGCCGTAAAACCTGAAACAATAACCCAATTTACCCGTTCCTGGTACGACACCTTTGACTGGTGCCTGTATCAGCAAAAACAGTTACTGGTTAAACAGGGAACAACATGGATATTGCAGGATTTTAAAGGTTTTCTCATTGAGGAGTTGCCCGGTCAACGAAAAAAACTTCGTTTTCTCTGGGATTTTCCTGACTCTCCCCTGCGGACAGAGCTGGCAAAAAGCATTGATATCCGCTCCTTAATTGAGCTTGGCAGGGAAGATGTAAGAGCTGAAGAGTTGCGAATTATCAATAATGATAAAAAGATAGTTGCCTTTGTTACCCTTCAGGAATCAATCAGCCGCAGCAGTGGTGAAAAGATGGCAATGGTGAGTTTGCGTGAAGTTCGCGGTTATGGCAAACGGTTTCATCAGATCGCCAACTATATTCTCTCAGCAGGAGTGGCTGAGAGCACATCTTATGCTGATATTCTCTCCATGCTTCTTGCCGAAACGGGTCGAAAACCCTTAGATTACAGCTCCGGTTATAATGTTTCCCTTAAGCCGGACATGTGTGCCATTGACGCTCTTAAGGAAATTTACTCTTATCTTGGTGAGCAGATAAGAAAAAACGAGCAGGGAGTAACTGATGATATTGATTCTGAATTTCTCCATGATCTCAGGGTAGCTGTAAGACGCATCCGTTCCGCTCTGGCACTGATAAGAGGGGTAATGGCTCCGGAAATTGAAGAGCGGTTCAAGGGGGACTTTAGTTATATCGGTCAGATTACCGGCCCTGTTCGTGATCTTGATGTTTATCTGCTCAGCGAGGGCGATTATAAATCCCGGTTGCCGGAGCGGCTCCAGGTGGGAATGGATTATTTTTTCCAGGATTTATCCGCCAGCAGGAAGCGGGAACAACGCAAGCTGGTTGCCTGGTTACGGGGAAACCGCTATCAGCAGATACTTAATGACTGGCAGGGTATTTTTGATGGGGGAAAACCAATCCCCATTGATAAAAATGGGGATATGCCCATAAAAGATGTGGCGGATAAAATCATTTATAAAAGGTTTCGCAGGGTATTAAAGGATGGCAACATCATTCATCGGGGCAGCCCGGACGAAGACCTGCACCGTTTGCGTATCCAGGGCAAAAAACTGCGTTATTGTCTTGAGTTCTTCACCACCCTTTACGATCGGGACAAGATGAAAGAACTGGTCAAACATTTAAAGATATTACAGAATAATCTTGGTGATTTCAACGACCTGTCCATACAGCAGGATATGCTTGCCGAGTACCTCTCACAGATTAAACCGACAACCATCAAGGCACGGGAATTAGCCGCGTCCATTGGTGGGTTAATGACAGATCTTGGCCGGCGGCACCACGAAATTCGTGTTCAGTTTGAAGAAACATTTGTTCAATTCTCTCAAAAGAAAAATATTGATATCTATCAGGAGTTGTTTCGTTGAACATATCCGGCACTCACCAGCCGGCACTCACCAGCTTATTCAGCTCTGTTCTTCCAATAGCTGGTGAGTGCCGGATAATAGCCGGTGAGTGCCGGAAACTGGAAAGCCGAAACTAAAAAGGGAGGAGTTATGGCCATCATAGCTGTATATAATATGAAGGGCGGGGTGGGCAAAACCGCAACCAGCGTGAATCTATCGTATTTGTCAGCGGAGAGCGGCAAGAAAACGCTTCTCTGTGATATGGACCCACAAGGCTCTGCCAGTTATTATTTTCGGATCAAACCGCCAAAAAAGCTGTCTGTCGATAAACTTCTTGAGGGAGGCAAAGGGGTTACCAATAGTATAAGAGGCACCGATTATCAGAACCTTGATATGCTGCCAGCCGATTTCACCTACCGTAACCTTGACCTTGTCCTTGATGATTTCAAGAAGTCCACCCGGCGAATCGGGAAAATTCTCAAACCTTTCGAACGGGAATATGACAATGTTTTTATTGATTGTCCTCCCAATATTACCCTGTTATCAGAAAATATTTTTAAAGCTGCTGATATTCTTCTGATTCCGCTTATTCCCACCACCCTTTCCATCCTTTCCTTTGAAAAATTATTGGATTTTTTCAAGACCACCGGCATTGATACAAAAAAACTTTATCTGTTTTTCTCCATGGCTGAAAGAAGGAAAAAGATGCATGTGGATATAATGTCGAGGTTTTCGGGGAGAAAACGAGTCCTCAGTCAGTCAATCCCCTTCCTTGCCGATGTGGAAAAGATGGGTATTTTCAGAAAACCGGTGCTTGAGATAGCTCCCGCTTCTCCAGCTTCCAGGGCTTACCGGGTTATGTGGCGGGAAGTTGATGAAATTCTGGATAAACACGGGTTACAGCAATGAGTATTTCTGACACAAATCTGATCTGGATAGACCTGGAAATGACCGGTCTTGATCCTTTTACAGATCAAATTATCGAAATAGCCACCATTGTCACCGATTCAGAGTTGGAAATCCTTGCCTATGGCCCGGTATTGGCCATTAACCAACCTGAAAATATCCTGAACACAATGGATGAGTGGAATACCAGTCATCATGGCGAGTCAGGTCTGCTTGAGAGAATTCGTGCCTCGGAGCTTTCTTTATCTGATGGCGAAGAACAGACCCTTCTATTTCTTCGCCAATGGGTACCGGCTGGAGCTTCACCAATATGCGGTAACTCCATCTGCCAGGATCGCCGTTTCCTGGCAAGATTGATGGCGAAGTTAGAAGAGTTTTTTCATTATCGTAATATTGATGTTTCTACTTTGAAAGAACTTGCCAGACGGTGGGCTCCCGAAGTTGGCGAGGGGTTCAGCAAAAAAAACAGCCATCTTGCCCAGGACGATATTTGTGAGTCCATTGCTGAGTTGAAATATTACCGGGAGACTATACTTAAAATTTAGAGAAACTTCTTCTCACAGGCATTACGAACTAAAGTTTAACGCCTGTGATTTTCTGATAAAATGGTGAACGCTTACGAAAGTTATTATCCTGCTGGTTAAGGAGAATACCAGGAATTCAGCAAAACTGGGTATCCGCTTAACTCAAGTTCATACAATATGTAGTGGTTACTCCTTATCCTCGTTGCACCGCTCCGCGGTGTAACACCATCCGGCACTCACCAGTCTATTCAGCCATATTCTTCCTATAGCCGGTGAGTGCCGGACAGTAAGTGTCTGTAAGATATTAACATGGCCACTCACGGTCAAGCTGGAAGGATGGAG
>CAZHPX010000149.1:0-4212 GCA_964534785.1 uncultured Desulfobulbaceae bacterium
TCATGGAGATGTAATTGAAATTTGGTCAACCCCTGGACTGACCTTTAACAGTCCATTTTTTGATTACTCTGCCATCACCATTCTCATCATGCAGCACCTTAACCAACCTCGAATCCATGAGCGTTCACCTCCATAAAAAACAACACCTTGATACTCAAATTGCAACCACTGGTATTTATCATGATTTGGCGATGTTCACAAGTAATGCTTCATACAGACCTTAAAACCCACAGGCAAAGGGCACAAAGTCAAGGAGATGCCTTAAAATTGGACAAACACAAAGCTCTACCACCTGCTGACAATCTCCAACAGCGGTACCTCCCAGCTTTTAACCTTGTATAATTTCCTGTACTTCAAATCCACATCATCAAGAAAACGGTTGAACAGGCCAAGTACCCGGACATTGACCACCGAATCAAGTTTATCATGCCAGCAGGCTGCCGCCCGGCGGGAAAGGGCTGCCACCGAAATATTGTCTTTTATAAAAACAATTCCCTTGTCTTTATTTTTTATCATTTTCAGCTCACTGCCTGTTTCAAGGCCGGCAAGGATCGCATGAAGAGGATGATCCTCATATTTTCGTCCGCCATAACCAAGGTCAATTTCGTCCAATTTCAAAACTGTGTATCTGTAAAGCTGGCGGTTACCAATCCCTTTGCCACATTCCCGATCAGTGCGAAAAATAAAATCACCATCAAGACTGCTGCTGAACGGGTTTAGTTTGTTCTTGTTTTCCATCAGGGTCAGGGTTTCCTTGGCCCTGGTCATAGCCACATAGTAAAGACGGCGTTCCTCTTCCAGGTTTTCAGATTTGCAGCCTGCCGCCCTCAGCCAGCCGTCATCGAGGATGAAAACATGGGGAAACTCTAATCCCTTGGCGGCATGGGCAGTACCGGCAAACACCCCCTCACCCGCCTGCTGTTCCCGGCGTTGTTCCCGCAGGGAATCAAATAAAAACTCAAAAAACATCTCTTGGGGCAGCTCTCCCGGGCCTGCCCCGGTTTCCCATTCGGAGACAAGGCTGAACAATTGCCAATGCCAGCGATTTTTCCGGCCGGAAGAGAGCAAACCTGCAATTTCACGCAGTTCTATCGGTGAAAACATCTGCTGTTCTCTTTCTTTCAAGGTCTTGATAAAAATAAAAAATTCACGGATTCTATGCAGGGGAGGAACACTTTGTCTGTCCATGGGAATATTTATCGGAATTGATTCTTCCTCGCAAAGGGAACGAAACAATGATAAAGAAAGCCAGTCCCGCCCCAGAACCGCAAAGCAATGCCAGGGAAGCGGAGCAGGAGCAAGCCCGCGTAACCGTTTTATTGCCTCTGTCACAGCCATGGCCTGATTCAGAACATCAGTAAACCTGATTATCTGTACCCGTCCCCTGGCAAAAGAATCAAACCTCTCCCATTCCCCGCCATCCGGTTCCTTTTCCCTGCCCTCATTTATCCGAATGGGATAATCTTTTTTCATCCTTTGCCGGGCCTTGCCAATCATATTATTGGCAGCGGCAATTATATGGGCGGTTGAGCGGTAATTTTCGACAAGATACCGGGCTTCAGCCTGATAATCTTCCTTAAATCTCCTGATAAACTCCACCCCGCTGCCCCGAAAACTGTAAATATTCTGGTCATCGTCACCAACCGCCATGATGTTGAGCTTATGTTTTTCCCTGCCCAGGCTGCGACCGCTCAGGGCGGAAATCAATTCATACTGTTCGCGGTCAATATCCTGATACTCATCAACAAGAATATATTCATAACCACCGAGAATCTTTTCCCGATACTCATCTCCATCAAGCCCCGGTATTTCCAGCTCTCCCTTAAGCAGCCCGACAGCCATGTGCATGGCTGCAGAAAAATCAGGTTCACGACTGTTGTTTCCAATTGCCGCCATAGGTGATTGTCCGCTTAAACGCAGGGCCAGGCTGTGATAGGTGGAAATTACCACCCCGATACTGTCATTCCCCACCAACTGCTTAAGACGGCTTTGCACCCCGGACATTGCTGAGCGGTTAAAGCAGAGGACAATGATTGCCGTCGGTCTGACCCGTTCCACCCGGAGCAGGTAAGCACAACGATGAACCACCACCCTGGTTTTCCCTGCCCCGGGTCCGGCTAAAACCAGCATATTTTTCAGTTTCCCGGCTGCAACTAAGGATTGCTGCTCAGAGTTATGGAGCTCCTCGACAATCCTGACAAACGATTCCTGACTGGTAGCCCGTTTGAGATCCGTTTCCCGCCCAGCAAAAAACCTCTTTATAAATTCTCCCCGCTCCATACTGAAATAACCCATGATCAGCCGCAGGGCCTGGGCAATTTTTTCCGCCCCCTGGCAGGCATACTCATGCATGACATGAACCTGAAAAACCCGTTCACTGTAATGATGTTCCAGAGGGGCAAAATCACCCTTGCTGTATCGCCGCTTCTCCGGTTTCACCTTGATGGTCATGGCCTGGCGAAAGACAGCCAGTCCCTGCTGAAGAATAATCACCTTCTGTTCATGAAGAAACATCAGCCCCCTGTCCATGGCGGCAAGATGATCTTTCAGTTCAGCATGCAAAAAGAGATTTGCCCTCAAACCCTCAACAAGCTCTTCTCCTGAAAACTCAACCAGCAGGCAGGCGGAAGGCGGGGTATCATCGGCCACCTTGCCATGAATCGTCTCAAGCAGCAAATCTGCCACCATGGTTCTGATTTTGACTGTTTTCCGCAGAGAAAGCCAGTCCCGTTGTAATTTAAGCTGATAACTCCCAGAACGTATCGGCGAAGCTCAAGAGATCCGTGACTGCCCGCCAGTCCCTGCCCGTCCCGGCTCAGGCTTACAAGAAGGTTACGAAGGCTCTCGGGGGTGCTGTCGGCAAACCCCCGTTCCAGCAGCCCCTGATTCATCATCCGCAACGATAATACCTGCCACTCGCCGGTTTGCCCGTCCGGAGCCTGTTCCTCCATAAGCTCAAGCATACCTTTTTCCAGAGCAGATATATTTTTCAGGCGGCTGCGGGAATGGGATGCCACCTTGAAACGAATAAAGGCGGAAAGGAGGGTGCTCTTATGGATAAGTCCGCTTTTTGCCATGTCGTAAAGGGTACGAAGAATCATCTGCCCGGCTTGATATTCTCCCTCTTTATCATCCCCGTCTGCAACCGGCAAGAGCTCAGCAAGCTGATCTGCTGAAAACGACTCATCGGTTTCAGCATTCATCAGGGTCTCAAGAATAGTCAGCCATCGCTGTTTTTGAAGATCTGACAAACCAAGACCATTGATTTTTTTCTCAGCCTCTTTCATGGTCTTTACCCGTGGGCGTCCCTGGAAAACCCGGGTCATATTCTCGTTTCTCTCCACCATCCCGGCCCGCTCCAGCCAGGAAACAGCCGTATAAACCTTGGTGGCGGCATTAAGGTCATCAATCTCAAAACTGGTCTCAACCTGCTCGGAACAAAGCAGTTCATGGGGGGTCAGAACCACATTACCGTCCCGATTCCGCCGGGCCGAACGAAGTCCCCTTAAAATCTGGGCAATATCCGCCCGGCTGAGCCGGGAAAAAGAACTCAGTTTAAACTGGGTTTCAATATCCTGCCGGTCAAAGAGAAGTACACAGTCGGCATCGTCCCGGTCCCGGCCGGCCCGGCCAGCCTCTTGAAGATAATTTTCCAGAGAACCGGGAATATCAGCATGGATAACCAAGCGGACATTTTCCTTGTCAATCCCCATGCCAAAGGCATTGGTGGCACAGATCACCCGGATGGTACCATCAATAAACCTTTCCTGAATACTCTGTTTAAGCGGTGCCTCCAGACCGGCATGAAAGGCCTCTGCCTCCAGAGAACTCCGCCTTAAAAAATCTGCCAACTGTTCACAACCTCGCCGGGTTGCACAGTAGACAATGGCTGCCCCTTCCCCCAACCTCTCCGCCAACAGCTCCAGCACACGGATATACTTACCGGCTCCGCTCACCTCCTGGACTTCAAAATGGAGGTTTTCCCGCTCCACCGTCGCCTCAAAAAGCTCCAGGTGAAGACCGAGCTGTTCCTTAAACCAGGCAAGGATCTCATCCCGGACATCTTTTTTGGCGGTGGCCGTGAAACACTGCACCGGAGGCACAGCCACGCCCTGGTCGGCACTGAACTCACGGATAAAGCGGGCTGCATAGAGATAATCGGTACGAAAATCATGTCCCCATTTGGAAAGACAATGGGCTTCGTCAAAAACC
>CAZHPX010000150.1:0-4211 GCA_964534785.1 uncultured Desulfobulbaceae bacterium
AAAACCTGCGACTTAAAAAATTTGTAGTTGCAAGCCTTGGCTTTGACAGGATTTGCTGCAAACAACTTTGATGTCTTTCCCTCGCCGTCCCATCGCTCTGCTGTTATCCGGCACTCAGACCCGTGTACGGCCTCAGTCCTTGAAATACAAAACTGAGTGCCGGAAAAACTGAGTGCCGAATGCCCTCGTTCCCACGCTCCTGCGTGGGAACGAGAAGCATGTTCTGTGTAAAAAAATACCCTTGACAGATGTACATATTTTGGTACAGTACCGTGTGTGAATTTCGATGATCTTAAATTAAAAGTTCATTTTTATAAAACAGGCTTGGGAACAGAACCTGTTAGAAAATGGTTGCAATCACTATCATCGGCACACAAAAAGGTAATTGATGAAGATGTTAAGACAGTTCAGTTCGGATGGCCAATTGGCATGCCTTTAGTTGAAAAAATCAAATCGTTTCTATGGGAGGTGCGGTCTAAAATCCCAAATGGAATTGCCAGAGTTTTGTTTACAATTGATGGAAATGTCATGATTTTGTTGCATGGTTTCATTAAGAAATCTCAAAAGATTCCTAAGAACGAATTAAAAACAGCCTTGTCAAGGTTGAAAGAATATCAGGAGAACTAAGATGAAAAGCAAGCATATCGGAAGCAGCTTTGACAGTTTTCTTCAAGAGGAGAACTTAACGGCTAAAGCTGAAGCAACTGCTTTAAAGCGTGTACTTGCTTATCAGATTAAGCAAGAAATGGAATTACGGAGTATCTCAAAAACAGCTTTAGCGAAAATGATGAGAACAAGCCGTTCTTCGGTAGACAGATTATTGGATCCCAAAAATTCTTCAGTAACCCTTTTAACTTTAGAAAATGTTGCCGTTGCTCTTGGGAAAAAATTAAAACTTCAATTTGCGTAATTGCTGAACATTTGGAAAATGGGAAAATGCGATGAAAATGTGAAAATGGGGACGGATTTATTTTATAGTGAGTGTGTGGATTTAGGATTGAAAATAGTGGTCATAGGAGCGATTACTAACAAAGCAATTCAGCGGACGAGCCGCTGAATTCATCGTTCTCGGCGGGAGAATGCGGTGCTGACTTCGTCCAGCTCCTGATTCCGTCGCTCCGTGCCAGAACCAATCTTCAATATTTTCGTTTAGACCACCTCTAAGGAGCTGGACCGGTCACCGCGAACTTTTCAATCAAGCTGTGCTTGCCCGCACTGCACACTGTGCCGGTCAGCACCGCGATTCTCGCTGCAAATCCGACTAAGATGAAAATTGTATGAATTGGCAGGCAAAATATTCAGTGATTGAGAAGCAAACATTGCACTTTGTATTCGTATGTGATATCATGCTCATATGGTTATTACATTAGACACAAATACGCTACTGGCTGCTTTGCTGAGTCAAGCTGGAGCGTCCCACCTCATTTTTAGACTTATTCTTGAAGAGAAATTGAAATTGGCAATATCAACTCCTGTTCTCTTTGAATACGAAGATGTTTTAAAAAGGAAAAAGATACTCAAAAAAACAAATCTTTCAACTGAACAAGTTGAAGATATTTTGGATTTGTTAGTACTACTTGCAGATAAACGCTCGGTTTACTACCGCCTACGCCCCAACCTACTTGATGAAAACGATAATCTATTTGTTGAATGTGCATTTACGAGCAATAGCCAATACTTGATAACTTCGAATACCAAGGACTTTCACTTTGGTAGACTTAAAAGTCACCCATTCAAAGTGATAACTCCTGGAGATTTTTATTACCTCTGGAGGTGTGAACATGAATAAAACACAAGTAGTTACTTTAAGGGTTCCATCTGAGCTAAAAATCCGTTTGGCACATGAAGCTAAAGTTCAAGGTGTTTCTTTAAATAATCTTGCCAACTACTTTTTAACAACGCAATTGAGCCAACTTGAAGCATTATCTGTCGTGGAATCGCGAATATCAAAGAAAAACATCTCTACACTGAAATCAAAAGTTACAAAAATATTAAATGCTGTACCCAAAAAACAGACAGTACCGGAGTGGGATACTGTCAAAGTATAAATCGGAGAACAATGGTATTCAGCCGACCCCAAGCAGGTAAATATTCGGGTTGATCATCCCCATCTCAATTTTTCGGAAAAATGAGGGGAAAATGGGGAGGGGAAAATTGGGACGGATTTATTTTATAGTGAGTGTGTGGATTTAGGCTCGAAAATAGTGGTCATGGGAGCTATTACTAACAAAGCAATTCAGCGGACGAGCTGCTGATTTCATCGTTCACGGCGGCGGAGCCGCCGTGAACAACATATTATGAATATTTTTTCATCACATTTTTATCTCGAATAACAGGTCATTCCCGCAACACCATTAAGAAGGATATCCGTGGTGAGCCTTGGGATTACCGTCAGCGTGAAGAACAGCCATTTCCGGTTCTTGGCCCTTATCTTGCTATTATTGATTCCTCCTGGTTGATGAGTGACAAGCAGCAACCGAAGAAACAGCGTCACACAGCTCGTCGGGTTTATAACAGGCTGGCTAATGAGCATGGCTACTCCGGCTGTGAATCTATGGTGCGTCGTTATGTACGAGTTGCCAAGGAGCCTGTCCGAGAATGCATTTTTCCCCATCTCTGCGTTATTTTCAAAAAAATATGCTCGCAGGTAAGCGTAGACTCCGATATCACCTATATGGCTGTGCTATTTTTTTAAAAATGCCTTGACCTGAGAAAAAATGCCTATTCTCGGACAGGCTCCAAGGTTAACCCAACTTTGCGACCATGAAACAAAAAACCTTGCAATTACAGCGTGTTGATTAGCCAGCAGGCCTTCCTATGGCACTACATCTTTTATTTTCTTGCAATGGTGGCCTTCACCACTCTTCCCGGCTGTTTTTTCAGACCCAGCAATGAGTATATTTTAATGTATCGGAAAATTAAAGTTTCTGTGGGAATTGTTCCTACGGGGGGGGGTAAATGTTGAATGTCGAATGTCAAGGTAAATGGCAAAAACTGTTTATTTGCATATCGGGATCATGCATTTTAACTTCAACTTCAGTATGTTAGTATTCGACATTCAATCTGCCCACAGGGTATCACATTTCAGGCTGTTGATGGAGCGCGGATGGATATTCGGGCGGCGGGGCTGAAACCCCGGTTCCGGAACCGGAGCCAGAGGCTGTATCCAGCCAGGGGTTTGTAACGGCTCCACAAACAACGCCCTACGTCATCATATGCCCTGGTGACACCAGTGCGGTGTCACCAGGGCAGGTTAATAAAAAATAAAATGGATTAATTTATTTTTTATAATTTACGCTACATGTTTTCAGTTTTTTATTCTAAAAAATATCATTTTTTTTTCTCTTCCTGCTGTTCCCCACTTTTAACCCCATGAATTAATTTTTCTGCTGTATCCCTATATATATTCCTATTATATCAAGTATATGTTGCAATGCTTATGCTTACTCTCTTTTTTCTTCTTTTCTTCTGACCCCTGTATATAGTGGCATTAATGTGCCAGGCATACATTATATGGTAATGCATCTTATGTGTAACAGCCTGTTTTTTTGTTTTTTTATCCTTGACGGGGTTATTTGGTTAGGCTAATAGTATAAGCAGGGTTTATTGTGGTGGATAGTGGTGAATTGTAGTCGATTGTTGTCTGGCAGATAAAATATGACAAAACAACAGGTCTCTGTGCTGCGTTTTCGCGGCCGGTCAGAACATTCTCTCGATACCAAGGGACGGCTGAATATGCCCAGCCGTTTCCGTGAAGTCCTGCGGGAAGTGTATACCGAGGCGGTTGTGGTTACCAACTGGGATAAATGTTTAAAAGTTTTTCCTGTGGCTGAGTGGGAAAGCCTTGAAGAAAAACTTCTTGATGACGGACGGAGACAGCCGGGGATGGCTGATTTTGTCCGTTATGTTATTTCCGGGGTAACTGAATGCCTGCTTGACAAACAGGGGCGGGTTCTTCTGCCGCCAACCCTGCGTAACGAGTTTGGTATTGGCCGGGATGTTGTCCTTAACGGGATGCTGGAAAATTTTGAGATCTGGGATAAATCAGCCTGGCACCTGGAAACCCAGCGAACCAAGGCAAGGTTTTCCGAGTTTAAGCCTGATATCTCGGCATTGGGGATTTTTTAAAATCATGCCCTTAAAGGCGGCAGCTCTGCATGTGCCGATTATGGTCAGGGAGGTTATTGCTCTTCTTAAACCGGAAAACGGGG
>CAZHPX010000151.1:0-4210 GCA_964534785.1 uncultured Desulfobulbaceae bacterium
ATCATCTTCAAAGCAGCGAACCACATGAAGAATAGCATCCACCTGGCGAATATGACCAAGAAACTGATTACCTAACCCCTCACCCTGACTTGCACCCTTGACCAGCCCGGCAATATCGACAAATTCCATCTGGGTCGCAACCTTATTACGGGTTTTCACCAGCCAAGCTAACTTATCCAACCGTTCATCGGGCATGGCAACCACCCCGACATTGGGCTCAATGGTGCAGAAAGGATAGTTTTCCGCATCAATGGCGGCAGCCGTCAAGGCATTGAATATGGTTGATTTACCGACATTTGGCAGGCCGACAATTCCGCAGCGAAATCCCATTTAACTCACTTCTCCCTTAAGTAAAGAAATAAAAATCTATCTACGCTACGCTACCTATTCGCACAAGCAGGCTGGCGAACTCTAATTGTCCTATGTGAGGTAAGCCTGATCGTGCGAAGGCGGAGTGCTGGTGAACGCTCACTGAACGTCTACTCACCGGTTGCACTTATTCCTGTGCTGAACGTAATGGTAATATTGATAAAAGGCTAACCGTCACCTTTTATCAGGCACTGATGGAATATGCACATAATCCACTTTGAATATAAACATCAGGGAATCAATCACCCTGGTGCAACAATCACATCTGCCAGTTTTTTTCAAGAAAATCAATGCCATCGTGATTAGTGAGGTCAAGTTGGATCGGAGTCACCGAGACAAAACCATCCAAAATGGCCTGCTCATCTGTATCCTCTCCACCGCAGCAATGAACTGTGCCGCCGCCAATCCAGTAATGCGGTCGTCCCCATGGATCAGCAATTTCCTGGATACTGTTTTTATACAACCTTCTTCCCTGACGGGCAAACCTGATTCCATTGAGAACAGATTCAGGCTGGTCAGGAATGTTGATATTTAGCAAGGTGTTTTCCGGCAGACTGAACTGCAATGCCATGGAAGCCAGTTTCCAGGCCACATCAACAGCAACTGAAAAATCGGAGGCAAACTCCCCCCCTGCCATGGAAAATGCAAGAGAGGGAACACCGTGCATGGTCCCCTCTATGGCGGCAGATACCGTACCTGAATAACTTATATCATCGCCAAGGTTTGGGCCGGGATTGATCCCTGAAACAATCAGGTCAGGCTGTTGTGCCAGAATTTTATTCAAAGCAATACATACACAATCAGTGGGAGTGCCGTCCAGGGTATAAATATCCGGTTCTATCTCCCGTACCCTTAAAGGGCGATTCATTGTCAGAGAGTGACTGACTGCACTTTTATCTCTCTCCGGAGCCACAGTGATCACCCGGCCCAAGGAGTCCACCGCCTCACGCAGAGCTCGAATACCCGGTGCATATACGCCGTCATCATTTGTCACGAGGATAAGGGGGACAGCCATTATATTACCATATTAGCAAGTAGTGATTATTAATTTAGATCACAGGAAATTTCAAAAAGGAAAAAAAAGGAAAAAATCAGGTCAGGAAAAATTAAAGAATTTTACCTGACCTGAAGTATAGAAAAACCTATGTGGGAAAACAGATAAAGAAAAACAGAATGTTACAGTTTTTTAACAAACACCAAGTGTTCTGACTTATGTCAAGGACTCGGAGTTACCGGGCTATCTTTCTCAGAACTCTGAATCAAAATTTACTCCACACCAGTAATAACCGCAGTAACCCGGCGATTTTGACTACGACCTTCTGCGTAATCATTATCAGCCACCGGATTAGACTCACCAAACCAGTTAAGAGCGATTCTGTCGCTGTCTATACCGCCACTGACAAGATAATCACGAACAGCTCCGGCTCTACGGTGGGAAAGTTCCTGGTTATGCTCGTAAGTGCCTATGGAATCGGTATGTCCGGAGAGGATGACCCGAACATGTGGGTTTCCCTGCATGAAGATCACCAGTTTGTTAAGACCTACAACAAAATCGGTTTTAATCTCATACCTGTCAAAATCAAAAAGAATATTGTTAACAGCAATTGCCGTTACAGCTTCTTTAGGTTCATCGATCCTTACCTCTCTGACCCGATAAAGAAGGTCGGTCATCTTCTCCGATTTACCAAACAGGTCAGTAAAGAGAATAACCAGTGAACATTCACTAATTTCGGATACAGCATCTACAATAGCTTTGCCCTGTGTACCTCTCACAGAACTTATCACAGCAAAACATACATCATGCTTATCAGCAAGCCTCCCGGCGATGGTGACAGGATCATCAAATCTTTCCTGATCAGTGTACTGTCCGTCGGTAAAAAGAAATACGACCGTCCTGCCGCTTAAACCGGCAAGAATTTCATCAAGAGCCTCAAGCCCACCCTGCAGCAAAGTCGGTCCCGAAGGTCTAACAGGAAGAGCATCTATACTATCGGCAAACTTTTCCTTATTATAGGTTTGCATTGGAAAATATGCTTGCAAATGTGTGAGCGGCACCAGCCCGGGAGTAAAACTGTAAAGACCTGCCTGCCAGTCCAGCTCGGGAAGAGTTTGGTTTTTCTGAATTAAAATCTTATGTGCAGCTTCAAGTTCCATCATACTGGTATCCCCGTAAGGGTCAGCCATTGACGCTGAAGAATCATACATAATGATAAAGTTATCCACTATTTTTTCCAAAACAACCTTTTTACCCCCAATAATTATGGTGTCTTCCCCGGCAGTACACGCAAATGCACTGACAGCTCCAAACGAAAGGGCAAGCAACGACATTCCCACGATTGACCAGATAGCAAAAATTTTCTTCATCATCATCTCCTCTTTTTTGCTGTGATATTTCTTTCCATAGAAATATCTCTTGTTTAAAGTATTGCACCTGTTTTTACCGCATGACAACTTCGAACTAATCGCAATTTTTAAACCACAATCACATACTACTTATTATCAATACCTTCAAAGAATAATATCATTCGCACAGAAAAACCATAAAAATAATGTTGATTGTTATAAAACTTTTCCTGATTACCACCCAGGCTCAGGTAATCGCAAAAACATTCTGGCTCTCGCCCGGCAAACACCATGGTATAGCATATTAACCATGAACATGATGCCCTTCGGGCAGAAGCTAACAGTTATCAATGGTCAGTAACTGATAATTGACCATTTACATAGGAATGATTCTAAAGAGGAACTTTGCTTTTCCGATACATCAAGGCTAACGCAAGAGATGAGTGCATGTCAAAAAACTCAATCCAAATAAGGTGTTTGTTCACCTGAACCCATCAAGCAGTTACAATATTCAAGAACAACGCCAAGTAACACTTTTCTCTTTGCCACAGCGAGTTTTAAGGTTAGCTGAGGCTCGGTGGTAATCAGGAAACTTTTTTTTATAGATATCAAAGTGTTTGAAAACAGCCCAATATTACAGCATACAAAAAACCAATCGCATTCCCCGTGAACATCTTTACCTTTTTTCCATTTCACTCATAAAACTCGCCAACGGTTGGCCAGTAGGGGTGACGGCAGCAGGGTTAATTTCAAGCAGCTTCCTCCAGGCCTGAAAGGCAGTATCCATCTCTCCCTTATCAAAAAACAATACAACCCCCATGTTGAACCTGGACGGCTCATGGCCGGGGGATATTTCAACAACCCTGGTAAAGATTTCCAGAGCCTTATCCGGTTGTTCATTACGGCGATACATAACCCCAAGGTCAGTCATGACATCCGGATCATCCGGGGTAATGGAAAGAGCTTTTGTATATGCTGCTATAGCATTTTCGTACTGGTCAGTATCAAAATAAGCATGACCAAGGCGAATCCAGGCATCAGAGTCCCCTGGTCTCTCTTCAACCATCTGTTTTGCTGCTGTCAGGTTATGTTGACGATGGTCAGCCGGTGCTGCCGCACCATGCTGTGCCACCCCGCAACCGTCCGGCATTCTGTAAACCGTAAAGACAACTCCACTTAAAAAACCAGTAAGCAGGGAAAGCCCAACCGCAATATACAGGAATTCATTTTTAATAGTTTTTTTGTCTTTTGCACAATTCTTTAGTGTTGCTTCACTCATTATTTATTATCTCCCGAATTTGTATATTATATTTAACTCGGTATCCGCTTAACTCAAGTTCATACAATATGTAGTGATTGCAAACTTTTCAGGAGACAATCTCCTTATCCTCGTTGCACCGTTCTGCGGTGTAACGCCATCCGGTGCTCACCAGTCTCCCCTAACTGGTGAGTGCCGGAAGAGCAACCGATGAAAGGTGACACCGCACTGGTGTCACCA
>CAZHPX010000152.1:0-4197 GCA_964534785.1 uncultured Desulfobulbaceae bacterium
CCCTCGTCCCACCGCAGAGCGGTGGGACGAGGGGGGAAATACCGCCGCAGGCAGCTTACTGCTTCTGTCTTCTGGTACATAAAACACAGTAATAACAGTACAGGTAATTCGCAAGGGGGTTGGTTTGAAAAAACTGATTAAAAAGGTAAATATTCGACTATCACCCCATTTTCGTCCTATTTCGCCTCGCCCGCATATGACTAAATATAGCGGGCGAGGCGAATAGAACAAACCTGGGGCACGTCAAATATTTAAGAAATCGTAGTTTATCACTGATTTCTCACCAACCCGAATATTTACTTAAAAAGAGCAGAGATCTTTTTATCCATGTAAAACGGTTATTTTTGGGGGAATTTAGTATTTTACTTAGACCATTGCTTGACGAAAGATGTTAAACTGATTATTTGTTAATGTCCAGGTGCGGTAACCGTTCACCACAGGTGCTGGTGAGTGCTTACCAAGTGCGAGGGTGGCGGAACTGGTAGACGCACTGGATTTAGGATCCAGCACACTGAGTGTGTGGGGGTTCGACTCCCCCCTCTCGCACCATTGTTTTACCCGAATTGGGCGATTTTCATTTGTGATATTTTAAAAAATAAACTAACTGTAATCACTGGATCTTATTTACCTTTACAGATGGGTGAAACGATCAATTCAGGTTTTAATGTCTATATTGTAATAATCCAATTTATTAAAGTTTTTGTGAGAATCATTTTTGTTTTAAAAACATAATAAATGATGAAAAGATGAAAACAGGAAATCAGACAGGGTAGCAGTATCTGTTTTATCCGTTAGAAATGGAATGCTGTTTTGTTACTTGTCACCTGGTTTTGTTTTTGATGCAGATCATCACCAAAAGGAAAGGTTTTACATGGATATTGTAGTTGAAGAAGTTACGGAACTGAATCGAAAACTGACCATAACTATTCCCGGCGACAAAGTTGGTAAGCTTCTTGACAAAGCTTACAATAAGATTAAAAAAGATGCCCAGATAAAAGGGTTCCGGCGGGGAAAAGTTCCCCGGTCTGTTCTTGAGAGAAAATTCAAGGAACAGGTCGAGGCAGAAGTTGGAGAACAGCTTGTCCAGGAAAGCTATTTTGATGCGGTTGAGCAGGAAAAACTTGAACCGGTTGTCCACCCTGAAATTACAGAGCATAATTTCGGGGAAGATGGTTCGTTTGTATATGTTGCCGTGACTGCTGTTAAACCTGTTTTTGAGGTGAAAGGATATAAGGGGCTTGAAGCTGAAAAACCATCCACTGATGTCAGTGAAGCTGATGTGGATGAGAGAATTGAGGAGTTGCGTCGTAACCAGGCTGTGTTGAAATCTGTTGAAGACGAACATCCCGTTGAAAAAGATGACATAGTTATTGTTGATTTTCAGGGGTTTCATAACGGTAAACCCATGAAGGAGGTTCATAACACCGATTACTCTGTTGATGTAGGCCGGAATCGTCTTGGTGAGGAGTTTGAGAAAAAACTGCTGGGCCTGACGAAAGGTGAGAAAACCTTGTTCGAAATTGATTTTCCGGCCGATTATCCAAATCCAATTCTGGCTGGAAAGCTTGTTGAGTTCAAGATTGATGTCAAGGATATCAAGGTCAGAATCAAGCCTGAACTTGATGATGAGTTTGCCAAAGATGTTAATCCTGATCATACCGGTATGGAAGATTTGCGGGTAGAGATTTCTGCAGCTTTGCAGCAGGAGAAAGAAAAGGCTCTTCAAGGTGATATCGATGATCAGCTTATGGAAAAACTGCTTGAGCTTAATGAATTTGAAGTGCCTGAGCGGTTGGTTATGTTTGAGGTACAGGAGATGCTCAAACAAACCGAAGAGAATCTCAAAAAAGCAGGGTTGTCTCTGGAGTCAGCCGGCATAAAGCTTGATGAGCTGGCGAAAAAAAATAAACCTGTTGCTGAAAAAAGAGTGCGGGGTGATTTTATTCTTAAGAAAATTGCTGAAGTTGAGGAAATCAAGGTCAGTGATGAAGATATTGAGCAGGGGTATCAGCGGATTGGCGATGAATATAATATGGGGTTGAACGAGGTAAAGAATTATTTTCAAAGGCGGGAAGAAGTTATGCCGTTTATTCAGGAATTGCTTAACGAAAAGATTATTTCTTTTCTGCGGAAGCATGCTGATTTTGTCGAAAAACCTGTGGAAACAAAGGAAGAGGCGGAAGGGGTGTGAGTTGCGGCTGGTTTTAACAGGCTGTTGATTTGAGAAAAAAACAGCCACAAGATACAAAAATATAAAAAAACATATATGGAGAATTAAATGAATCTTGTCCCCATGGTGGTTGAACAGAGTCCACGTGGAGAGCGGGCTTTTGATATTTATTCCCGTCTCCTTAAGGAACGGATTATATTTCTTGGCTCACATGTGAGTGATGATGTGGCGAGTGTGATTATAGCTCAGTTGCTTTTCCTTGAAGCTGATCATCCGGAGAAGGATATTACCTTTTATATTAACTCTCCGGGCGGCTCAGTGACTGCCGGTATGGCCATTTACGATACCATGCAGTATATCCGCTGTGATGTTGCAACTCTTTGCATGGGACAGGCCGCTTCCATGGGGGCCCTGTTTCTTGCTGCCGGAGCTGCGGGGAAAAGGTTTTCCCTGCCCAGTGCCCGGATTATGATTCATCAGCCCATGGGCGGTTTTCAGGGGCAGGCAACGGATATTGACATTCATGCCAGAGAGATCCTGCGTATGCGCAGTGATCTTAATAAAATCCTTTCCCTTCACACCGGAAAAACTCTGAAAAAGGTTCAGAATGATACAGAGCGGGACAACTTTATGAGTGCTGAGGAAGCCTTGAAGTACGGTATCATCGACAAGGTGTTGACCCGTCGGGAACAAGGAGAGGGTGAGGAGGAACGTCCATGAGTGATAAATATCATAATGAGCATCTTGGCAGCAGCTTTTGCTCTTTTTGTGGAAAAAGTCAGGAGGAGGTGAGTAAACTTATTGCCGGGCCAAATGTTTATATCTGTGATGAATGTATTGACCTCTGCAACGAGATTGTCATGGATTCGGTCGAAGATATTGATGGGAAAGCTGTTTCTCACGCAATTTTAAAGCCGAGAGAGATCAAACACCATCTTGATGAGTATGTCATTGGTCAGAACTTTGCTAAACGAGTTCTTTCTGTGGCAGTGCATAACCATTATAAACGGATTGAATTTGAGGGAACAGCAGTCGCCGATGATGTTGAGATCCAGAAATCAAATATCATCCTGATTGGTCCCACCGGCAGCGGTAAGACCCTGGTGGCTCAAACCCTTGCCCGTATCTTGAATGTGCCTTTCACCATTGTTGATGCCACTACCCTGACTGAAGCCGGTTATGTGGGTGATGATGTGGAAAACATTCTGGTCAGCCTCCTTCAGGCTGCTGATTATGATGTGGAACGGGCAGAGAGGGGTATTATCTACATAGATGAAATTGACAAAATTGCCCGTAAATCAGATTCTCCGTCCCTGACCCGTGATGTTTCCGGAGAGGGTGTACAGCAGGCATTGCTTAAAATTATCGAGGGGACAAATGCCTCTATTCCGCCCAAGGGTGGACGCAAACATCCCCAGCAGGATCTGGTCAAGATTAACACCACCAATATTCTTTTTGTGGTTGGTGGTGCTTTTGTCGGTCTTGACACTGTAATTAAGCAACGCTCAGGTACTAAATCAATTGGTTTTGGTGCCAGGGTGAGCGGTGAGGAGGGCAAAAAGAGTTTTGGTGAGCTTATTGCCGGGATTCAGCCGGAGGATTTGCTTAAGTTTGGTCTTATTCCAGAGCTGGTTGGCAGGCTGCCGGTTATTGCCACCATGGAGGAATTGCTGGAAGAAGATTTGATTCGTATTCTCAAGGAACCTAAGAATGCCCTTGTAAAACAGTATCAGAAATTGTTTGAGCTTGAGGGTATTGCTCTTAGCTTTACCGAAGGGGCTATTGTTGCCATCGCCAAAAAAGCTCTGGAAAGAAAATCAGGAGCACGTGGACTCCGTTCGGTCATGGAAGAGGCCATGCTTGATGTGATGTATGAGCTTCCTTCAGATGAGTATGCAACAGAGTGCATTGTTAATGAACAGGTTATTTCGGATGGTGAGTATCCGGTTATTCTTTATGAAAATACTGAACAGAAAAAGAGTGCTTAGGGGGTGTTGTCCCCACGATATCTTGTATGGCTTTAATCT
>CAZHPX010000153.1:0-4190 GCA_964534785.1 uncultured Desulfobulbaceae bacterium
TTCCTTATCTGAAATAATCTTTTCTGGTAACTTATAGTTGTTTCCAAAAGGATAACTTAATGATTGTTGTTTTTCACTTATAATTAGACTGCAATGAAAGGTAATGAAATCCGCTCCCGTTTTTTTGAATATTTTTCAAAAAGAGGGCATACTGTTGTTGACTCTTCCTCACTTGTTCCCCATGTTGATCCAACCTTGCTCTTTACCAATGCCGGGATGGTGCAGTTTAAAAAAGTGTTTATGGGTGAGGAAAAGCGGGATTATGTCAGGGCAGTTACTTCCCAACGATGTGTCCGGGCCGGTGGCAAGCATAATGATCTGGAAAATGTTGGTTATACGGCAAGGCATCATACTTTTTTTGAAATGCTTGGTAGCTTTTCCTTTGGTGATTATTTCAAGAAAGAAGCCATTGAATACGGCTGGGAGTTTTTGACGGAAGAACTCGGTATAAATCCTGATAAGCTCTGGGTCTCAGTGTTTAAAGATGATGATGAGGCCTGGCAGCTCTGGCAGCAGATTAAAGGGCTGCCGGAGGGGCGGATTATTCGCCTTGGTGAAAAAGATAATTTCTGGTCAATGGGCGATACCGGCCCCTGCGGTCCCTGTTCGGAAATATATATAGACCAGGGGGTTGAGTATGGCTGCGGCAGGGCGGAGTGTGCCCTTGGCTGTGATTGTGACCGGTTTATGGAGTTATGGAATCTGGTATTCATGCAGTTTAACCGGGATGAATCCGGAACCATGACTCCGCTGCCCAGGCCGTCCATTGATACCGGTATGGGACTGGAGAGGGTTGCGGCTATATTGCAGGGCAGACAAAATAGTTTCGACAGTGATCTGTTTTCGGAGATTATTGATAAAATAGCAGAACTTGCCGGTAAAACTTATAAAACCAATGAGCAGGATACCGTGGCCATGCGGGTCATTGCTGATCATGTCAGGGCAACGGTTTTTTTGATTGCAGACGGGGTGCTTCCTGCCAATGAAGGGCGGGGTTATGTGCTGCGACGAATCATGCGGCGGGCTATTCGTTTTGGCCGGTTTCTTGGTTTAAACTCTTTTTTCCCGGAAATATGTCAGCGGGTGGTTTCTGTGATGGGTGAAGCCGGTTCTCATCTTCAGGATAACAGCGAGTTGCTTGACAAGGTTGTCCGCAATGAAGAACTCCGTTTTGGTGAGACCCTTGATAAGGGACTGGTGATGCTGGATGCGGAAATTAAACGCTTAAAAAAAGAATACGGTGTATCTGCCTGTATTGATGGAGAATTTATTTTCCGTCTTTATGATACCTATGGATTTCCCATGGATATTGTCCGGGATATTGCCCTTGAATCCGGGATTTCTTTTGATGAGCCGGGCTTTAACCGGGCCATGGATAAGCAGCGGCAACAGTCCCGGCAGTCAAGAAAAGATGCGGACGTGGAGCATCTTGATAAAGGGGTGCTGGCCCTGCTTGAGGGAGAAACCCGCAGTTCTTTTGTCGGTTATGGGAAAACCCGGGTTGTGTCAGTTGTTGCCTCCATTATTGATGAAAAGGGTATATCGCTTAAGCGGGCAGAGCCAGGAGGAAGATACCGGATTTTTTGTCCACAGACCTCGTTTTATGCCGAGGCAGGCGGGCAGGTTGGTGACAGGGGAGATATCAGTTGGCAAGGCGGGCGTTTTAAGGTCGATAAAACCTTTATGCCTGTTGACGGAATTGTTCTCCACGAGGGAGAGGTTGTAGATGGAGAGTTGGTTGTAAATCAGGAGGTTACCCTTGTTGTTGCAGATAAACTGCGGGTTCCGGTCACCCTCAACCATACTGCCACCCATCTCCTTCACGCTGCCATGAAAGAGGTTCTTGGTGATCATATCAGGCAGGCGGGTTCTCTTGTTGATTCACAACGGCTCAGATTTGATTTCACCCATTTTTCTCCGCTTGCCAGCAGGGAAAAAGATGCCATAGAACAGATGGTCAATGAAAGAATAAGAGATAATATTCATGTTCAGACAGGGGTGTTCAGTAAAGATGAGGCTCTTGCCCAGGGAGCAACAGCCTTGTTTGGCGAGAAATATGGTGATGAAGTACGGGTGGTGAGTATCGACGGCTTTTCAAGGGAACTATGCGGTGGTATTCATGTTGGTAGTACCGGCTGTATAGGTTTTTTTAAAATTGTTTCAGAGTCAGGGATTGCTGCCGGGGTGCGGAGGATAGAGGCACTCACCGGGGCTGCTGCTGTTTCTTTTGTTCAGGAACTCGCTGCTGGTGCCGATGAGGTTGCCGGGTTGCTTTCCGGCACCTTTGCCCAGTCGCCGGCAAAGATTCTCTCTCTCAGGAGCAGGCAGAAAGAGCTGGAAAAAGAACTGGCATCCCTTGCTGCTTCCCGGGCAATGTCAAACATGGACCAGTTGTTTTCTTCTGCCAGGCAGGTAAACGGGATCAGGGTTATTTACGGGAAGATTCCTCTTGATTCCCCTAAAACTCTGCGTGAGGTTGGCGATAAGGTTCGTGAGCGGATGGATAGCGGGGTGGCTGTTCTTGGGGGCGAGAGTAACGGCAAGGCTGCTCTTCTGGCTCTGGTCAGTAAGGATTTAACCGGCATAGTCAAGGCAGGACAGTTGGTTGGACAAGTGGCAAAGATTGTTGGCGGTAAAGGGGGGGGGCGACCGGATATGGCCCAGGCTGGCGGTTCCATGCCGGATAAACTTGATGAGGCCATGGCGGCCGTGGTCGATATTGTTGCTTCCATAACAGGTGGCAGAGGATGAGTGAGATGTCATTGAAAGATCGGATTGTGATTACCGGGGTTGGCCTGACTGCCCCTGGGGGAGCTGACAGTCTAAGTGATTTCAGGAAACAGGTTCTTGCCGGTATTTCCGGGGTAAGCACTATTGATCTGCGTTATATGGGGGAGGTTCCAGCCGGAATCTGTTCTTTTCCGGAAACAAAATACCGCAGGAAAAAGGAAAATAAAAGGGGTACCAGGGCAGGGTGCATAGGGGTTTACTGTGCCGGAGAGGCCATTGCTGATGCCGGGCTTGATCTCTCTGAGGATACTCTTAAACGGACAGGGGTATATATGGGCCTCACCGAACATGGCACGGTGGAGACCGAGAACGAAGTACATAATATCAGTAAGTTTGATTATAATGTCGATTACTGGACTCACCATCACAATCCCCGTACTGTTTTGAACAATCCGGCCGGGGAGATCACTATGAAGTTCGGGATCACCGGCCCTCATTATTCGGTGGGTGCTGCCTGTGCTGCTGGTAATGCCGCCCTTATCCAGGGGGTACAGATGCTTCGTCTTGATGAAGTTGATACCGCCCTTTGCGGGGGGATTTCCGAGTGTGTCGGTTCTTTTGGTATCTTTGCCAGTTTTAAGGCCCAGGGTGCTTTGGCTGAACATTCTGATCCGACCCGGGCCAGTCGCCCCCTGGACAGGAATCGTAACGGGATTGTTATTTCTGAAGGGGGATGCGTGTTTGTTCTTGAGCGGCTTGACACGGCTCTGGCAAGAGGGGCAAACATTTATGGCGAGATCGTTGGTTATGCGATGAACTCGGATGCCCGTGATTTTGTCCTTCCCTACGGGGTACGACAGGCCGAATGTATGCAGGCAGCATTAAATAAGGCAAAGATGGTGCCTGATGAGATTACCATTGTAAATACCCATGCAACCGGTACCATGCAGGGTGATATTGAGGAGTGCAAGGCGGTTGTCGATGTCTTTGGTAATTGCGGCAATGTCTGGACAAATAATACTAAATCATTGATTGGTCACGCCATGGGAGCTGCCGGAGTTCTGGAGCTGGCCGGTAATCTGTTGTCGTTTGAGGATAATTTTGTTCATCCGACAATTAATCTTGATAACCTGGATTTGGACTGTACTCTTCCCGGTCTGGTGGTTGGAGAACCGCAGGAACTGTCCTCTGTGAATGCGATTCTTAATAACTCTTTTGGCATGGTCGGAATAAATTCTGCCGTTATTGTGAAGAGATTTATGGCAAATTGATTCAAGTTGTGTTAGGTATAGCGGTTCTTGTTCAGGGGACAGATTACAGATGTCAGAGGACAGAAAACAGAAACTATAAACTATAAACCAGAAAACAGAAAACAGAAACCAGAATAGTTTGATGCTTCGCATTCGGAGTCTTCGCTCGAAGTCTACGCTATCTACATGGTGAATAGAGGATAGATCAGG
>CAZHPX010000154.1:0-4190 GCA_964534785.1 uncultured Desulfobulbaceae bacterium
ATGATCCGGCTCTGCATATGTCCACCCTGATTTACAGGATAATCAGGCCGGAAGAAATCACCGATCCAAACCATGTCAAAACTGTGTTTGACTGTCACCATAATGCCTTGTATTTTTCCCGTTCGCCCATCCCGTTCCAAAGAAACCCTGGAGAAGACAATACTCCTACTTATTATAAACATCTTGGTTTTTATGGGTATCGTAAAGGTTTTCTTTTAACTTTTGTCGGTCTGCCGGAAGGGGAGTGGGAGCGGTTTGAGAAACTTGAACAACTCAGAGCCCTTGAGTATGGCTATACCATAAGAGTGGTTGAAACTGAACATGATTCCATAGAAGTGGATACCCCGGCCGATGCCCGCCGGGTTGAAGATATAATGGTACGGAAAGCTGTGAGCTGAAAGCTTCAAGCTTCAAACTTGCAGCTCACAGCTTAAAACTTGTAACTATTACCTGAACCATCCCTGTAACCAGGGGTAATTAGAGGGGGAAAATCATGGAGAAAAAAATAACAATAATCGGTGCCGGCAATGTCGGAGCAACTGCTGCTCACTGGGCCCTTGTCCGCAGGCTTGCTGATGTGGTTCTGCTTGATGTGGCAGAAGGGATACCCCAGGGTAAGAGTCTTGATCTCTATCAGTCCGGGCCGCTTGACGGGTATCCGGGGAAAATAACCGGTTCCAATGATTATGCCGATAGTAAAGACTCTGATGTGGTTATTATCACCGCCGGACTTGCCAGGAAACCAGGGATGTCAAGGGACGATCTGCTGGCAAAAAATGTTGCCATTGTCAGCTCCTGTGCAGGAGAAGCTGTTAAATATTCGCCGGGTTGTGTAATGATTGTGGTGACCAATCCTATTGATGCCATGGTTCATACCGCCTTCAAGGTGACTGGTCTGCCCGCAGAGAGGGTTATCGGTATGGCCGGGGTTCTTGATTCGGCGAGGTATCGCACTTTTATTGCTGCAGCCCTTGGTGTTGCCGCCGGAGATGTTAATGCTCTGGTCATGGGAATTCATGGCGATAAAATGCTGCCCCTGGTCAGGCTCGCCAATGTCTCCGGGATACCGATCACCGATCTTCTTACCAGGGAAAAAATTGATGAAATTGTCAGTCGTACCCAG
The DNA here is from genome assembly GCA_964534785.1 of uncultured Desulfobulbaceae bacterium. Taxonomy (GTDB): domain Bacteria; phylum Desulfobacterota; class Desulfobulbia; order Desulfobulbales; family Desulfobulbaceae; genus DRLX01. The sequence goes on from CAZHPX010000154.1 coordinate 1,124, forward strand.
AATGGCGGGATTGAAATTGTCAATCATTTGAAAACCGGTTCCGCCTTTTATACACCCGGGCTTGCCGCCATTGAGATGGCTGAAGCGGTACTCACGGATAGCCGCAGGGTTATGGCATGTGCGGCATATTTGAATGGCCAGTTTGGTATATCAGGGTATTTTCTTGGGGTTCCGGTGGTGCTTGGCAGGGGTGGAGTAATTAAAATCCTTGAGTTTGAGCTTGACGATGAGGAAAAAACAGCCCTGCAGGAATCCGTAACCGCGGTATCTGCCCAGATGGAGGCAACCGGTATCAGATGACAGAAGCCAGATGACAGAGGACAGAGAAATCTAAAACCCGGAGCTGAAAATCCTAATATGACTTCTATTGAAAAGCTGCGGCAGCAATTGCAGGGATTAACCGCAAGGAATATATCACCTCTTGATGTTCTTCCTGAGGGCAATATGGCGGAGAGGGTTATATCCCTGCTCATAGACGGTATTCCCGCCGGGACATCAAGGAGATTGTCAGCCCAGTTTTCTTCTCTTGTGGAGAATGTCAGAGACGTTAATACGAAAGATATCAGGGTTGTCCTTTTTGGTGGCGGAACCGGATTGTCCAACATCATTGGCGGTGATTCCCGCCGTCAGGACTGGCCGCAGGCTCCCTTTGGCGGGCTGAAAGAAATTTTTCCCCGCTGCAATTCAACTGTCTGTGTTACCGATGACGGCGGTTCGACAGGGGAGTTGTTAAAGATACTTCCTTTGCTCGCCCTTGGTGATTTGCGTCATGTTCTTCTTTCTTCATTGCAGAAAGACAAGCTTGCCCGAAAATATGAACTGGATCATAGCTCTGCCATTCGGCTTGCCGCTGCCCTGCACGCTGTTTTCAACCATCGTTTTATTTCCCATCCTGAAGATTACCGGCAGCTTTTTGACGATACCGGTGCTGATTTTGAAGGTATTCCCGATGAACTTTTATCTTTTATGCAGGAACTTGGTAAAGCTCTGTTTACTGACAAACGATTAAGTTCGACTTTGCAAAGACCGCAATGTCTTGGCAATCTGCTGCTTGCCTCGGCAATTTACAAGCATCTCAGCCCGGACTTAAATGCAACAGTGCTAACTGCATCCCATCAGATTGTTCGTACTGCCACCATCCGCGGTCTCTCAGAATTCTGCCGGGTATTGGGGCTTGATTTCCATGCGGTTCTGCCCTGTGTAACCACCAATGCCAGGCTTAAGGTGCTTTACAGTAACGGAGTTCTGGTCAGCGGAGAAAATAAATCGAGTCAAGGTCGGCGAGGCTACCCTGTGGACAGGGTGTTTGTGGAATTCAGCCATGAACCTTTTGTCCAGCCGGAGTTGATAAGTCTCATCAAGGAGGCGGATATCCTCATTTTTGCCCCGGGGAGTTTGTATACCTCCATTATTCCCATCATGCAGGTTCCTGGCATTGCTGGAGCAATTCGCAGCAATAACCGGGCAATGAAACTGCTTGTTGCCAATATATGGGTGCAGAAAGGAGAAACCGATGCGGCAAGAGATAATCCTGAGCGTAAGTTTCATGTTTCAGATCTGATTAATGCCTATAAGAGAAACATTCCCGGCGGGGTGAAAGGGCTTTTTTCCCATGTTCTTGCCATGGACCTCACCGATATTCCCGGTTCCGTCCTCCAGAGATACGGGCTTGAAGACAAGGAACCAATATATCTTGACCGTAAAAAGGTAAATAATCATGGTTTGAGGGTTATTGCCGCCCCTGTTTTTTCCCGTCCCCTGTTAAAGAACAGGCTTGTTATCCAGCACGACCCGCATGCCCTGGCAATGGCTGTTCAGGCATTGTACGGATTGAGACAGGCGGAGTCTGCCGGTGAAGAGATAGAGACTGCATTTGACAAGGATGATAGTAATCTTTTGTTGCTCATTGAAAAAAAAAATTCATTGCCGTGCCAGAAATATGAGTTTATTGGTAACTGGTGCAAATCTATAACCACTGAAAAACTTTCCCTCACCTCCGGGTTTGACGAGAAATTAACCGGCAGTGAACGAAAATGGCTGCTTGACAGGGTAGAGGAGATAATCTGGCATCATCCTGATATCCTCATCGACCATTTACGGTTGATTAAAGGGATCACCCTGGTGGAACCATCCTGCTGGAAACGGTGTCAGCAATGGGATAATGTTTTTTCTTTTTATGATCCTCTGGATCAGCGGATAAAAATTCGTCAGGATATGGCAGAGGAGCTTAATCGTTTTGAAATGGCTTTTCTCGTTGGTCTTGGTCAATCCCTGCTTGGTAATTATGCCATGGGGAAAGATATGGAGAAGATTTACCTCCATGGAAAAATCATAGGCCAAGCTTATATCCTTACAGTTCGGGATCAAGCCGAGCTGCAGAGTTTTTTTTCGCTGCCGGAACTGTATGATTATTTAAAACTTGCCAGAATGCATCCTTTTCCCGATCAGGAGAGGGTATTTACCCGTCTTGTCAACGGTGGAGAAGGTTTTACCCCGCCCGGACTTTTTTTTGGGTTGTTTTATGCCTGGTATCTCGACAATCGCTTTGCTGCCAATATAGAATATAAAATGTCCATAATGAAAAAAGAAACCAGTGATCTTGTTTCTGAACAGATTTCCATAGTTCATCGTCGCGGCAGATTGATTGATTTTTTTCGGGATTGTGTTTTTCGACACGAAGTGGGGATCAGGTGACAGGGGACGATATGACTTATTGGTAAACTTGTACCGCTCAACGGTTTGCCAGACATGGATAGATATGGTGAACCGTTACAGCGGAAAATAACGGGGTATCATAATCCTGAATCTTGAGCGTTCACCTGTGTCGCAGGTGGACGCCCCGAAGGGCGGAATTTTATTATGTCCGGGTTAAAATATAAGCCATGTTTTTTATCGATATTAATGTTGACAAATAAGGTGGTTGTAGAAAATTTCAATGCTTTTTCGTCACGGATTCAAGATAATGCATAAAATTAGTATTACCTCAATAGCAGTTCTTCTGGTTATATTTTCTATCCTTGTCATGGCCTGTATTGTTCTTCTTACACAACAGCATCGGCAGCATTCC
>CAZHPX010000155.1:0-4136 GCA_964534785.1 uncultured Desulfobulbaceae bacterium
CCTATGACCTTTTTAGTAACCGTTCACCGGGGCAGCTCCAGACTTACCGTAACCTCTGAGCTGTAAGCGTCTACCAGCACCCTGCGAAGTCTACGCTCAAAGTCTACGCTCGAAGTCTACGCTTATCTATCTATCTAATCTATCTGCCACATATTCGTACAAGCAGGATGGCGAACTCTACAAAGTCCGTGAGCTCACCTGATCGTGCGAAGGCGGGGTGCTGGTGAACGCTTAGTTTATTTGTTTATCGCAAGATCGCAGATATTGTCTGTCAGGCTGTTAAAATCCAGCAGGAACAGCATACTGAATGATAGATTCTATAATCTTGCCGCTGAGCGGGCCAAGCATCAATATTCCAGATGCCAGAACAAGTATTGGAATCAACATACTAAGCGGAGCCTCATCCCTGACAATTATCTCATGGTCGCTATGATTAACCACAGTACATGCCTGAGCGTCAGAAGAACCATGTTCTCCGCGCATCTTAAAATATACATTTTCGATAATTCTGAAAAATAGAATGGCATTTATCAAGCCACCGATCAAAAGGGCAACTGTAAACGCCCATTGCTGAGCATCAATTGTACCCAAGAGCAGGTACATTTTGCTGAAAAAACCACATGTCGGGGGGAGACCAACCAGGGAAAGAGCGGCTATAACAAAAGCACCCATGGTAAAGGGCATCTTTTTGTTTAAGTACTGTACCTGACTGATATCTTTATTTCCTGTCTTGTAAGCTACTGCTGCGACTATTAAAAACATACATGCCATCATGAATGCATCATTCATGATGTGTAAAATAGATCCGGTAAGACCAGCACGGTTACCAAGGCTTATCCCCATAACGATATATCCGACTTCCACGATAAGTATATAGGAAAGCATTGTCTTTAAGTCTTTCTGGGCAAGAGCCCAGATACCACCTGCGAGAATAGCGGCAACAGACAGCCATCCCAGGACGGTAAATATCGGCAGAACTTCCAGAGAAAAATCAGGAGGAAACATCGTAAACATTATCCTGATCAAGACATAGGCAGCCACTTTGGTCATTAATGAGGCAATCAGGGGGGCTACCGCATCAGGTGCGGTGGCATAGGAATCCGGCATCCATGTATGCAGGGGAAAAAGCCCCGCTTTGATTGCTATGCCAACCGTAAAAAGGGCACAGGAGGCAAGGATCACATTAGAGTCAAGCAGACCGGGAAGTATAGTGGCGATATCTGTAATATTCAGTGAACCTGTAGAGATATAAACAAATCCGGCCCCAAGGAGATAAAAGCTGGCTCCGATGGTACCGAAGATAAGATAATTAAAGGCAGCCAATGGTGCGTCTCTATGCCTGCCAACTGCTATCAGGACATAGCAGGTGATAGCGGAAATCTCAAAAAATACAAAAATATTGAATAAATCTCCTGAAATTACAATCCCTAAAAGACCGGCAACAAGAAGCAGAAAAAGGCCGTAAAAAGCAGGATATCTCCCCGGTATCTCGTGGTCAAGACTTTTCTTGGAGGCGATAACCGTTAAAAAACTGATAAAAGATACAACCATGAGCATAAAGCCGCTCAAATAATCAACCACATACTCTATGCCCCAGGGAGGCGGCCAACCTGATAACCAGTAGCTGATGGTGCCGCTGATCATCACTTCCCGCATTATACCAATGGATATCAGAGAGCAGACGGCAAGGGTGATAACAGATAGTATATAGCAGCATCTTCTATCAAACCAGCCTGCGATGAAAACAACAATGGCAGACAGGAGCGGTATAGTAACAATTAATGCAGGATATTGTTCGCTCACTTTTATTTTCAGCCTTTTAAGAATTTAGAGAAAGATTTCTTGTTTCTTCCCTTAATTTTATGATTTCATCTTCTTCGATGGTCTTGTATTGCCTGAAAATCATAATTAATAATGCCAGTGCCACTCCAAATATTGCAACCATGACCACAATGGCAGTGAGCATAAGTACATGGGGAAGTGGATTCACATAGTTTATTGCCTCGACAGTGCCGGGGACAACATGACCACGCAAACCTGGATCTCCTATCAGAATAGGAATAGTGGCACCTTGCTTCATGCCAGTGGCGACAAAAAAAAGAATAATAGAGGTTTGGAATATATGCATGCCAACAACTTTTTTAGCCAGATTATTCTTGGCGATCATGGCATAAAGACCCACCATCATCAAGGCAATGTAGAACCAGTAAGCATATTTGCTAAGTATGAACTCCATTTGTTATAATACCTCCTCTTGTTTATCCCTTGCCAGAAGGTCAAGATAGATAGAAAATATACAGGCTGTAACGCTTACCTGAACTCCAATCTCAATCCCAAGAATACCATATGCCCTTGCTTGTGCCGTGGGGACCGGTAAAATATGGACAAGGCTGCTGTAGTCTAAAAAATTAGCCCCCAGAAAGATGCATAACATACCTATTCCCGCAAATATACCGGCACCCATGCCTACGCATACGACTGTCCATGCTTCTGAAAAGTGTTTTTGTGCCTTTTTTATGTCAAAGGCAATGACAAGAAGCATCAAACTTGCAGCAAAAAGAAGTCCCCCTTGAAAACCTCCTCCGGGACTGTAATGGCCGAGAAAAAGTACATACAGGCCAAATGTCTGGATAAACGGTATAAGAAGTCTGGAGATAGTTTCAACAATCAAGTCGTCATATTTATCTATCATCTGGATTGCCTCTTTCTTAACAGCAACATGCAGCCCATTGCTGCTGCAAAGACAACAAATACCTCTCCCATGGTATCAAAAGCTCTGTAATCGCCAAGCACCGCTGTAACCATATTAGGAGTACGGGTTTCTTCGCCTGCCATTTCTATATATCTTGGGGAAACATGTGTATTTGCTGGAGAGTGAGGATCGGCCAGATCAGGCATATCAATCGCGGCATATCCGAGAAGAAGTCCTGTAGATAGGACAATGCACAAAGCTATTACTTTCAATCTTTTGTCCTCCGTCTGGTATGATATATTGCCGCTATAAAAAATATAGTGCTGGCACCAGCCCCAACAGTTGCCTCGGTAAAAGCGACATCAACACCTCCCATGCCTGCAAGAGACATGGCCACAAAAAAACTGAATGCTCCCAGGATAATTGCTGAGCTGAAGAGGTCTCTTACACTAATTGCAGAAACCGCACAAATCAGGGTAAGTATAAGTAACAACATGTCTAACTGCCAGATCATTTTAAATCCTCCCTGCTCCACGGTTTAACTCCAGAGTCGAGTCCGGCTTTGAAGATTGCATGGGTCGCCGTGGGGTTGGATAAAAATACAAACACAACGATGAATATAATTTTAATGAATGTCAGGATGTTTGCCAGGTCAACACCACCGTGACTGCCATGGAAGAGGTGGTAAAAAGCAGCTCCGAGAAGTATCAGAAAAATCCCAAGGGTATCACCCTTGCTGGTGGCATGCATCCTGGTATAAAAATCAGGGAATCGTAAAAGTCCTATGGTTGCCGCAAAAGAAAAAAAAAGTCCTGCGGCAATTAATACTACGGTTATGGCAACTATTGAGCCTGCAGCTATATTTTCCATCTATGAAACCTCTTCTGTCGTTTTCTTTTTTTGGACATATTTCAAATCAAGGATCATGTTTTTGCGGATCATGAAGAATTTTGCAGAAGCAAGAGTTGCAATAAAATTTAATAAAGCATAAGCCAGGGCAATGTCTACGAACATTTCAGCCCTGCCATAGATCATGCCGATAAGAATAAGCATTGCTGTGGCTTTAATACCAATAGAGCCAATAGACACTATCCTGTCCGCAATAGTAGGACCAAAGACCACCCGGTAAAGACAAAGAAAAATAAAAAAGCCCAAGAACAGGCAACTGGCCAAAAAGAAAACATCCATTTCCTATTCCTCCGAAAAAACATGCTGAACCCTTTTCTCCATATCTTGAGACAACAAGCCTTCTGCAGAAGGTTGCCATAGAGCATGAATAAGAAATTCGTTATCCTTAATACCTGCTGTTATGGTACCAGGAGTAAGGGTAATAGAGTTTGCAAGGGTAACTTTTGAAATATCTGATTTTAAATCTACTTTGATTTTAATTAATTGAGGATCAATTAATTCTGACATCCTGGGACTTAAGGCAAGACGGGCTACC
>CAZHPX010000156.1:0-4030 GCA_964534785.1 uncultured Desulfobulbaceae bacterium
GACCCTTGAAGAAAAAAAACAATACAGTGAGGTTGTCCGTAATCTCACCGAGTCAATCGGTGTGTTCTTGAACCTGGCCACAGATATGATGGACATGGATTATGACGAAGACGATTATGATCGTGATGGTAAATTAAAAAATGTACCATTCTAAAAACATCTTGTTTTTGATGAAAATATAAAAGAAGGAAATTAAGGATGAAAACCATCAAAGTTGGCGTTATCGGAGTTGGTTATCTCGGCAGATTCCATGCCCTTAAGTATGCGTCTATGGAATCAGTACAGTTAATAGGCGTGGCTGATATTGATGGAAAAATTGCAGCTCAGGTAGCCGGGGAATGTTCCACAACCGCCTTTACTGATTATCACGAATTGCTGGATAAGGTGGATGCGGTATCCATTGTTGTTCCCACGGTTTTTCATCATCAGGTGGCCATGGAAACCATCCGCCACGGGGTTGACCTGCTGGTGGAAAAACCATTCACCACCACCCTTGACGAAGCCGACGAGCTGATCAAGTTCAGCGAAGAAAAAAACCTTATTCTCCAGGTCGGTCATCTTGAGAGGTTTAACCCGGCTGTCTTGGCAATGCGTCCTCTTGTCCATAATCCGCTCTTTATTGAGGCTCACAGGATTTCGGTCTTTAAGGACAGAGGAACGGATGTGAATGTGGTTCTTGACCTGATGATTCACGACATTGATATAATTCTCTCCATAGTTGACTCCCCTCTTGAATCAATTCATACGGTTGGAGCCCCGGTTATAACTCCGCTTACCGATATTGCCAATGCCCGGCTTATATTTACCAATGGCTGTACTGCCAATGTTACGGTCAGCAGAATATCCATGGACAATATCAGACGGATGCGTATCTTTCAGCCCGGTCGTTATCTCTCGGTTGATTTCAGTAAAAAAGAGGTCATGTCCATTCGCTTAAAAAGAGGAGAAATGAACAACCAGCCATTACCTGATATAAGCAAATTTGCCTTCCCGGAACAGGACTCGCTGGAGATGGAACTTCTCGATTTTATGGAAAATGTCCGAGCCCGCACCCTGCCTGCGGTATCCGGTCATGAGGGCCGCAAGGTTCTGGCAGTGGCTCTTGAGGTGGTTGAGCAGATACGGGAAAATCGGAAAAAAATAATGGCCATGCTTGGGGAAGATGCTAATTTCTCAGGACTAAATATTGTCTGAATCAAGGAGCAAAAAAACACATGTCATGATTGTCTCCGGTGAGGCATCGGGCGATATGCACGGGGCAGCTCTGGTGCGAGCTATGAAAGCAGTTAGAGAAGATCTGTTTTTTTCCGGCATGGGAGGAGTTGAGCTTGTTGATGCCGGAGTGGATATACTCTTTGACGCAGGCAAGGTCAGTGTGGTTGGCATTACCGAAGTAATAAGTCATCTCGGCGATATCCTTGCGGCCAGGCGAACCCTGATCCGGCAAATGGAGGAGAACCCGCCTGCCCTGCTCATCCTTATTGATTTTCCTGATTTTAACCTCTGGCTTGCGGCTAAGGCAAAAAAATTAGGAATTAAGATTTTCTATTATATCAGTCCCCAGGTCTGGGCATGGCGGCAGGGGCGGACAAAAAAAATTGGGGAGATTGCAGAGAGAATTGGCGTTATACTGCCGTTTGAAAAAGATTTCTACAGGCAACACGGTATTGAAGTTGACTTTGTCGGTCATCCCCTTTTGGATACACTCAGGAAGACCATGGACAGAGAAGAGTTTCTCAAAGTTCATAATATCCCCAATAATAACCTGGTGATTGGTCTCCTGCCTGGTTCAAGAAAAAAAGAAATCCATAATTTATTAGCCGATTTTCTTGTCGCAGCTGAAATTATCGATAAAGAGAGTAAAAATAAAAAACAATCAGTTACTTTTTTATTGCCCGTGGCACCGACCATTTCCATGACTCTTCTTAAAAAAAACGGGCTGGACGAGTACGAAAATAAACTTGATCTGCGGATACTGACTGAAAACCGCTTTGACCTGATGAACAGTTGTGACGCAGTGGTCGCAGCCTCAGGCACGGTAACTCTGGAATTAGCCATTCTTGGAATCCCCACCGTTGCGGCCTACCGGGTTTCACCCAGTACTTATCTATTGGGCAGACTTCTTGTTCGTAATGTAAAATACTTCTCCCTCGTAAACCTTATTGGCGAGCGTAATATTATCCCTGAGCTTCTTCAAAACGAAGCAACCCCTCGGCGAATTGCCACAGAGATTTTTAATCTTATCTCCGGAGGCAAAGCAAGGGATGCAGTCATCCATGGACTTTCCGAGGTACGCTGTAAACTGGGTGGCAACGGTACTGCGGAGAGGGCAGCAAATATTTCCTTTGAAATTATTGACAAATATCAGAAGTAAAGGAAAAGTAAAGGAAAACAAATAATGAAAATTACACAATTGGATATTGAGGGCTTCCGCTCTCTCCGAAATGTAAGCTGGTTTCCTGGTGATCTCAATGTGATTATCGGTCCTAACGGGACTGGTAAATCAAATTTATTACGATTAATGGAATTAATTTCCGTATCTGCACAGGGCAAATTAGGCAAGTATATTCAATCGTTGGGTGGAATGGATCCCATTGTCTGGGACGGTACTGCTACTTCCATAAAGTTTGTCCTTAAGTCAACCGCTGTGGATGGAAAGTTAGGCCCTGAGCATTATGAACTTGAACTGGCAAGGCTCGGGGCTGGAAGTTCGTATAAAGTTGAAAAGGAACTTTTAATCAACTCTCATAAAGTCAGGCAAGGTAATAAACCAAAACCATTCAAATTTTTAGAAAGATTCTCAAAAACAGCTGTTATTTTTGATGAAACCGAGAATACCTTTACTACTCCGGAAGAATTTATCTCGGATGAGGAAAGCCTTCTTTCAATAGCATCAGGACCATTTATCAACAATCACTACATTCCACCATTTCAACGGGAATTGGCATCTATCGCTGTTTATCATGATCTGCACACAAATAAGGAAGCCTCTGTTCGTCAACCTGCTATCTCTCGCATGGAAAAAAGAGTTGCGCCTGATGGACAAAATCTCATATCTGTCATGCATACGCTTTACACGGGTGACCGTGATTTTAAAAAAGATATAAATTCGGCTATGCGAGCGGCATTTGGTAATGACTTTGAAGAGTTAGTTTTCCCTCCTGCATCTGACCAGAGAATTCAAATGAGGGTGCGGTGGAGATCATTAAAACGGGAACAATCGGCTGCTGAACTCTCAGACGGAACACTACGATTTTTGTTTTTATTAACGGTGCTGGCAAGCCCATCACCGGCTCCAATTATTGCAATCGATGAACCAGAAACGGGGCTGCATCCATCAATGTTACCATTGATTGCGGAGTATGCTGTTGACGCAGCAACCAGATCTCAAGTTATTATGACGACGCATTCCCCACAATTTTTAGACGCTTTCGAAGAAACCAAGCCTGTAACTACTGTGGCAACATGGGAAAATGGTGAAACCATACTAAAAACACTAAAAGGAGAAGACCTTGACTATTGGCTAAAAGAATACACACTGGGGCTCTTTTCAAATCTGGCGAACTGGAACAGATGATATGAGATTTATTCTTTTTGTCGAAGGTTATACCGAAAACAAGTCGCTGCCACAATTTTTAAAAAGATGGCTCGACCCAAGATTAATAAAACCTGTAGGAATCCGAACTGTTCGCTTTGCAGGATGGGCAGAACTAATAAAAAACGCTGTCATTAAAACAAAAATGCATTTAAATGGACCAGATAAAGACAATATAATTGCTGTTATTTCGTTGTTAGATCTGTACGGTCCCACCTTTTACCCCAACCATATTGAAAAATGCGATGAGCGTTATGATTGGGGCAAAAAATATATTGAAGACCTGGTAAATCACCCATCTTTTTTTCATTTTTTTGCCGTTCATGAAGTTGAAGCGTGGCTTTTAAGCCAACCAGATATCTTTCCCATTAAAGTCAAAAATGCTTTCCCAAAAAAAATTAAGACACCAGAATTGTTAAACTTTAATGAACCGCC
>CAZHPX010000157.1:0-4028 GCA_964534785.1 uncultured Desulfobulbaceae bacterium
CACCGGCCTTCTAAGCCGTAGGTCGCAGGTTCGAATCCTGCCTGGCGTACCAGTTTTTATTTGAATCTAAGCAGTTACATGTAGCAGGGTCTCTCTCTTTTTCTTTTGCCTCTTCAGACGAATCTGTGGGTAATCTCTGGAACCGGTAAGTTGCCAAGCGTGTGATATAGTGCAGGTCGTAATTTTATCGCTCCTGAAACCGTAAGATTTTCTGATGGTCAGTTTTGCTTTGTTGCCAAACGCCCTCGACTATGCCTGAAGAAAACTCCTTTTTGGCACGAAAATAATTGAGAATTAGATATTGATGTTGTCGAATCATTCGGGCAAATTTTTTAAGCCCTGGAAGGCTGCGATGCCGCATGACATCTCTTATCTAATCATTTATAAATTTGTTAGCCCAGGTAACGCTTTTGTATGTCCAGAGGTGATCAAAATCTTCCTTAAACAAATAGGCTTTTACTGTGCGAAGATTCATGTTCAGTAAGTCTCGTAAACGAGCACGAGACTTACCCCAAACCCGACTTTTCTTCTCTATGAAAATCCAGCGACATTTTTTGAGGTATGCCGGTTTGCCAGATTCTTTGAGCTTTTTAACCTCAGAACGCCTTACATTATCAACAGCTTTGTTGAGATGGCCGACAATATGAAAACGATCAAGCACACGAACAGCCTTACTGAATCGCTCAGCAATTACTGTAATACAGGCTCGCCACATATCGGAACACACAAACGGGGTACCCTTGCAGCGTTTTTCTCCCATAAAATCACAGAATGCATACAGAGTCTTCTTCTTACGATCCTTCCCAATCCAAAGCAAACGGCGACAGTGCTTGTCGATTTGGTAAACAAGAGTAAGGTATTTGTGACTACCTTTGTATTGTATTTCATCAACACCTATTGCCGTAATGTTATCAATATTACGCCTGTCAAGTCCCCATTCGACTACCCAGGTTACAGCATCGGCCACAATATCCCAGGAAACCCTGAACGACTTGGCAGTATCCGTCCAGGACAATTCCCTTGCCCAAAATGCGAGAAAGGATGCAAACTGTTTGGTAACCGGCGATTTGCCAGTAGACCACGGAAGCCCTTCAACAACAATTTTGCCACAGTGCCTGCAGTTGACCCGTCTCATTGTGTACAGCAGAACAACCACTATGTTCCAGATAGGCGGCAGCAGGAACTCCCGTTGATTTAAGTGGTCGTAGATAGACCCGGAATTACCGCACTTTGAACATACTGGCTTCCGGCACTCACCAGTCCATTCAACCCTGTTCTTCCAATAGCCGGTGAGTGCCGGAGAATTTTGTCGTGTAATTCAGCAAAGTCTTTATGTGCATTCAGTCCTCCTTTCTTAGGATCTTGGTCGAGATCAATGAACTTAATCACTGATCGGACTGAATGCACATTTTTTATATAATTTTTTCGGCTGCAATGAGCCTATCTGTTTTCTATCAACTTCCCTCACAAAAAGAGGGGGAGTTGATAGAAAACAGATAGGCGGCGGGCAAATTACCCACAGATTCGTCGGAAGAGCCGCTGTTATTTTGACAATAGTTGCTTTTTTTGTAACTATTCAGCTAATGTCCAAAAACGACCCAAGCCAACGGATTGTAACTGTGCAGATGTGCTTTATATGGGTGCAAGCAGGCTGGTACAGCATAATTATGTTATGTAAGACAGCCTGATCGTGCCCAGATGAAGTTCAGCTGAATAGTTACCTTTTTTTATTTTGCAAGAGGCTCATATGAAAGAAATAAATTTGTTAATAGGCGGAGAAGCCGGTCAGGGTCTGGTGACCCTGGGTCAGCTTTTGAGCAAGGCTCTGGTCAGAGCCGGTTATGAGGTTCTTGTAACCCAAAGCTATCATTCCAGAATCAGGGGTGGTCATAACACTTTTTCAATACGGATAGACACCCAAAAGCCACTTTCCCCCAAAAACCAGATCGATATCCTGGTAGCCTTTGACAGCGAAACCGTAGAACTCCATAAAAAAACCCTGGCTCCTGATGCCATCCTCGTTGCCGACATATCCATAACAAGTGGCAATGGGGCAGGATCACCGGGTATTCCCTTCAAAGAACTGGCCGTGCCCCGTTATCACAACGTAGTCGCCCTCGGTATATTAGGCACCTGGCTGGGGCTTGAGAGTGAACTGCTTTTAGAGGTGATTTCGGATCTTATTGGCGGAAAACATCCTGAAATTTCAGAAAAAAACAGCCAGGCTCTCCAAAACGGCTACAAGTGGGGTGTTATAAACAAAATAGCCGCCGATAAATTACCACCGCCACTTACCAGCAAACCACGCCTGTTGCTTAACGGCAACGAAGCTATAGCCCTTGGTGCTTTGTCCGCAGGGCTCAAGTTCTGCTCCTTTTACCCCATGACCCCGGCCACTTCCATTGTCTTGAATATTATCGCCCATGCCGATGCCATGGGCTGCGTGGTGGAACAGGCTGAAGATGAAATCGCCGCCATCAACATGGCCATCGGTGCCTCCTTTGTAGGTGCTCCCAGCATGACGGCCACCTCGGGCGGCGGCTTTGCCTTGATGACCGAAGGGGTCAGTCTGGCCGGGATGACGGAAACACCCATAGTTATTGTGGTTGCCCAGCGACCGGGACCAGCCACCGGTCTGCCGACCCGAACCGAGCAGGGAGATCTTGAATTTGTCCTCCATGCCGGGCACGGTGAATTCCCCAGAATTATATTTGCTCCAGGTTCTGTGGAGTCCTGTTACCATCTTACCCGCAAAGCCTTAATGATGGCGGAGCAATACCAGGGACCGGTTTTTATCCTGACGGATCAGTTTCTGGCTGACTCCAGTCGGGCAGTACTGCCCTTTGACTTGAGTGAATCAGAGCCGGTAACAGCCGCGGCTGAGGCTGCAAAATCCGACATCCCTTACCGGAGGTACGCTATTACCGAAAATGGTATTTCGCCACGCCTTATTCCCGGCAAAACCGCCAGCCTCGTCGCTGCCGACAGCGACGAACACACTGAGGACGGTCACATCACCGAAGACCTCACCATACGCAACAGGATGGTTGAAAAACGATTGCGGAAACTAAACGGTATATACGGGGAAGTCTCAGCACCGAAACTTACCGGTGCCGACAACCCGGATGTCATCCTGATCTCCTGGGGGTCATCCCAGGGGGCGGTGCAAGAGGCGGTTGATATACTGCAGAAAAACAGTATTGCCGCTGCCTCTCTTCACTTTGAGCAAATCTGGCCCCTGGTACCGGAACAGTTTCTTGATTCATTACAATCAGCGGTTCGGGTTATCTGTGTTGAAGGGAATGCCACCGGCCAGTTTGCCCGGCTGATTAGAAGAGAAACCGGCTTTACAATCAAAGAACTGGTCCTGCGATATGACGGCCTGCCGTTTACCGCCGACTATATTACGGATAAGATCAAGGAGAACAACCCATGACAAGCATAGATGATTACGGTGATTATGAAACAGCTTGGTGCCCGGGTTGCGGCAATTTCGGGATTCTCAAGTCATTAAAACAGGCATTGGTGAACTGTAACCTGGCTCCCCACGAAATTCTGCTGGTTTCCGGCATCGGTCAGGCGGCCAAGACCCCGCATTATCTTAACGCCAATCTCTTTAACGGTCTCCATGGGCGCAGCCTGCCGGTGGCGACCGGTGCCAGGCTTGCAAATCCAAATCTTAAGGTTATTGTAACAAGCGGTGACGGCTGCATGTACGGTGAAGGCGGCAATCATTTTCTGGCCGCCCTGCGTCGCAATCCGGATATTACAGTGCTGGTACACGACAACCAGGTTTATGGCCTGACCAAAGGCCAGGCCAGCCCGACCTCAGGGCGGGGTTTTGTCAGTAAAGCCCAGCCCCACGGGGTTTATGCAGCACCTTTTAATCCGGTGGCGGCAGCGGTTGCCATGGGTGCATCCTTTGTGGCTCGTGGATATGTCGGCAAGCAACAGCATTTAATCTCGGTGATTACCGAGGCCATACGGCATCAGGGTAGTGCCTGCTGGCCATCGGAATTTCATCTTCC
>CAZHPX010000158.1:0-4022 GCA_964534785.1 uncultured Desulfobulbaceae bacterium
AAGTCAACCAGTTGAAGAACGAGATGAACCGGATTGCCAATACCACAACCTTTAACGGTCTCAACATCCTGGACGGTTCTTTCAATGAACAGAAATTTCAGGTGGGTGCCAACGCCAACGAGACCATAACTGTTGATATCAACAGCATGAGGGCCGGCAGCCTTGGCCGCCATGCCAACAATTCAACCAATACGACTGCAAATCGGGGTACAGGTTCAACAACTGCGGCCGCAACAGCCTTACCTGGTACCAATACAATTGCCACCCAAACCCTGACCATTTCAGGTAACAGAGGCAGTAATACTGGCATTACCGTTGCAGGAGGTGCTACCGCTGAAGCCATAGCCACTTCAATCAATGATGTTTCTGCCGGAACCGGTGTCGAAGCTACGGCGATCACTACTGCCAAACTGTCTAATTTAGGTGCATCGGGTACAGTTACCCTGACCCTTGACAGTGCCGGTACAGCAGCAACCGTTTCTGCAGCCGTTACCAGTGGAGATCTGGAAAACCTTTCCAAGGTTATCAACGATAACAGCGGTACCACCGGTATCACCTCAACGGTAAGCGGTGGTACCATCATCCTTACCCAGTCAGAAGGTAAAAATATCAATATTGCCAATTTCGACCACAGTGCTGGTAGTACTGGAGCAATTGAAGTTCAGGGAGCAGATGGTGTAACTACAACATTAACGCACGGTGGTGATGATTCAACAATAGTTGCCGGTACGATTGAACTGACATCCAGCGAAACCTTTTTTGCATCCTCAACCGTTGCCGATGCTGCAGGATCCATCTTTAATGTAGCTGCAGCTACCAATGTCTCATCTACCGGCGAGATGGTCAGTTCTATCGACATAACCACCATGGACGGTTCCCAGAAAGCCATCGATATCATCGACAAGGCCCTTGGCAAGATTGATGAGCAGCGGGGTGATCTCGGTGCTATCCAGAACCGCTTTGAATCAACCATTTCCAACCTGAAAAATATCTCTGAGAATATCTCTGCGGCAAGGTCGCGGATACTTGATGCGGATATTGCCCAGGAAACCTCTAACATGACCAAGCAGAACATCCTCCAGCAGGCAGGTGTGTCCATTCTTTCCCAGGCCAACCAGGCTCCACAGTTAGCACTGGCCCTGCTCCAGTAAACCTCTTCCTCTTAAAGAAACCGTGAAAACGGTTTCTTTAAGGGTCTTTTTCAGTTTTATTTTTATTATCTTTCTATTTTTCACGAGGAGGTTAACAAAATGGTGACCATTGATACAGCCAATCTGGCAGCCACCATGACACCGCCGCGGTTAGGTGAAGCCGCCCGGCAGGTGGAAAAAAGCCGCGATGAACAACGAGACAGTCCGCAGACGACGGTAGCAGAAAACAAAATGCAGCCGGAAGAACTGCTCCAGCAGATAAAAGCCATCACCGAAGAAGGGACATACAGTGTCCGCTTTGAAAAAGATAACTCTGTCAATGAACTTATAGTTAAGATTGTTGACCGGGAAACCGATGAAATTATAAGACAGATCCCGCCTGAGGAACTGGTTAATTTAAGCAGGCACCTCCAGGAACTGAGCGGCAATATCATCAACACCGCAAGCTGAACAAAGAAAAACGGAGAGATAAGATGAGCATCCAATTTGGCGGTCTGGCAACAGGGCTTGACACCAACAGTATCATCAGCCAGTTGATGCGACTTGAAAGAATGCCGATCAATCAGCTTGAAGCGGATAAGAAATGGATGAACAACCGGCTTGCCGCCTTCACCGAGCTTAATTCCAGGATGAATTCTTTTCTTGATTCCATCGAAAATCTTGGTAACAGTGATACGCTTAAAAAACGCTCCATAAATCTCAGTTCTGAAAATCATTTGACCGCCTCCGTATCAAGTACAGCCATGGTCGGTACCAGTTACCAGATTGAAGTCAAGACCCTGGCCCAGGTACAGAAATCAGTTTCACAGACAGGTTTTGCCGATAAGGAAAGCAATTCCTTTAAAACCGGCTCAATCCAGATCACGGTTGGTACAGATGTTCATACCATTGCAATTACCGACCAGAACAATTCCCTGACCGGTATCATGGAAGCCGTCAATGCCGCCAATACCGGAGTTAAAGCGGCAATTATCAATGACGGCTCAAATACCGGCACCCCGCCCACTCCTTACCGGTTAGTTCTGACCGGAGAAAATGTTGCCACTGATTTTTCACTTGATGGCAGCGGTTTAACCGGCGGTACCGGTACCGATATCCTGGGAGTATTTGACGCTCCGGGCGGAACAATCAATCCTCCTGTCCAGGCAGCGACCCGGGCAAACCTGATGATTGACGGCATAGAAATTTTTTCTGACTCCAACACCCTGACCGAGGCAATCCCAGGAGTTACCCTTGACCTTATCCAGGCAGAGCTCGGCGTAACCACCAACCTGAATATTACCCTTGATAAAGGTGCGATCAAATCAACCATCAAGGATTTTGCCGAAGGATACAACAAGGTTATAGGTTTTATAACATCTCAATCGGTGATTGACGGGGAGGGAGGCGGAGTTTTAAACGGTGATTCCGGGATCAACACCATCAAACGCCGGCTCCAGAACATGCTCACAGCCCCGCACGATAACTCCGGCATTTTCACCGCCCTGTCCCAGCTTGGTTTTGAGACCCAGAGAGACGGGACTTTAACAGTTAACGATGGAATTCTTTCCCAGGCAGTTGATAAAAACCTTGGCAGTGTTATAAGTCTGCTCTCCGAAGAAAACGGTAAAGATGGTATTGCCGCTAAATTTCAGGAATATCTTGGTTCCATGACCAGTGCCAGCACCGGTATGCTCCAGGGAAGACAAACCAGTATCAACAGCAGTATTGAGCGAATGGATGAGAGAATTATCAGTATTGAGATGCGCCTTGAACAGCGGGAAAAAACCCTGCGAGCCAAGTTTTCCGCCATGGAACAATTAGTAAGTGTCATGAATGCCCAGTCGTCTTTTCTGAGCCAGCAGATGCATTCCATCTCCAATATCATGAATTTCAGGAGCAACCGATAAAATGAATGGATATACCAACCAATACCTTGTCAATACTGTGAATTCGGCAAGCCCGGAACAGTTGCTTCTCATGCTTTATGACGGGGCAATCCGCTTTGCTGCTTTGGCCGTCAAGGCCATAGAAGAAGGGCAGGTTGACAAACGATCTTATTATATAAACAAGACCAATGCTATTCTTTCCGAATTTTCGGCAACCCTTGACCGCTCCCATGAAGCAGAGCTTGCCGATAACCTGGACGGGTTATACAGCTTTATGCAGCGACAGCTCATGGAAGCTAACCTGAAAAACATTGCAGAACCAGTGAAAGAAGTAAAAATGATGCTGTCAGATCTAAGGGCGACCTGGGCAAAGGCTGTGGAAATCAACAAAACCGGGCAACAGCCTGTGACAGGTAAAGAAGAAACAGTTCCGGCAAAAACAGCGTACAAACCCTTTGCCGCAGCCTTATAAAAATAAAGACCACGGGCATCATGAAGATAACAAAAAATGAAAAAGAAAAAAAAATTTTAAGACAACTGCTTGACGACTCCCTTGTTCAACACCAGGGACTTCATGATAAATTAACCGCCATATCAAAACAACTGCCTGTTCTTGATATGGATTCGGCTGTAAAAGCTGCAGAAAATATTGATAATATTTTCAGGGAGATAAAGACAACCGACCAGGGAATTTTCTCTGTTCTTGACGAAGATACAGTTGCGGAGTACCGTGAACTTATTGCAGGAAGAATGGAAATAGGTGCTGTTGTCGCAGCACAGTATCAGTCAATCATCCCCAGACTGCAAACCAGACTTGCCGGTTACAGGGCAGAACTGTTAAAGATAAAACAGGGACTCCATACCATGAACGGTTATGCTGATTCTAAACAAAAAACCGGCTCCATCATCAACACTGCCAATTAATTTTCCCATACCGCAAATTTTCGTTCCCACGCTCCCGCGTGGGAACGCATACTCCCTGGTGTCACCGCTCTTGCCGACC
>CAZHPX010000159.1:0-4013 GCA_964534785.1 uncultured Desulfobulbaceae bacterium
AAGTACTGATAGAACTACGGCATTGTAAATATGTGGCAGCTTTTTTAGACTCGCTGAACAGTTACGATCATATTTAAAAAACCATGAAACATGGCTGACTTTTCAACAAAAATAAAACACCCGCCCTGTCTGAAATGCCGGCATTTTTTTGTTACCTGGGAACCTGAGAGGCCAAGGGGGTGTCGTGCCTACGGGTTCAAGAGCAGACATGTTCCCGCCTTACTGGTCTATGAAAGTTCAGGGTCACCCTGTCTTCGTTTTTCTCCCGGGAAAAACAGGCGGGGTGATGGACAGCCTTAAATATTTAAACTGATTACCATGACCACTTTTACAGAAGCACGAACCGTCAGGTTCAGTCCTGGCGAAAGAAATGTGTTTTTTCATATCCTGACCGGCTGTAATTTGAAATGCAGTCATTGTTATATCAATCCTGAGCAGCATGGCAGCAAAATTCTTGATCTGAATACAATCCTGAGCTGGCTGCAATATTTTTCCCGTTCTGAACAGTCTACCAACCTGGTTCTCCTCGGCGGTGAACCGACCCTCCACCCTGATCTGGCTAAGATTATCCGCCTGGCAAAGGATATGAACTATCATGTTACTGTGGATTCCAATGGTTTTCTCTTCTACGATCTTCTGGAGAGGGTCAGCCCTTCAGAACTGGATTTTTTAAGTTTCAGCTTAGATGGTCCGGATGCGAAGGTAAACGATCCCATCCGTGGACAGGGTGTGTTTAAGATCTGCACGGAAAATCTTAAGAAAGCTGTAAGCCTGGGATTTAAAACCAGCCTGATTTATACTGTTTCCGGGCTTAATATAGAGCATTTACAGCGAATGCCAGAGCTGGTCAGTCATTTTGGAGTGGAAAGGTTTTTTATCCAGGTTATTGGTTTACGCGGTAAATCAGCTTCCGGTTCTTCATCTCCTGCAATACCCTGGCAGGTTGATCCGAAACGGTGGTTAGATGTTGTTCCTGAAGTGGCGGTCCGGGCGGCGGAGCTTGGTATTTCCGTTACCTGGCCAAAAGTTTATCTTGAACCGGATGAGTCTTTTCAATGTGCTGGTCTGGTTGCAGAAAATTATTTTATTTTCCCCAATGGCAGAGTTTATCAATGTCCACTTTGTGAAGATTATCCGATTCACAGTTTTGAGATGAAAAACAGTCTCCTGGTTGCCAGGAAAGGTTTGAATGAAGATATTTTTTTTAACCTTTCCATTGCTGAAGGATGCGTGATGAACAAGCTTCTCCAGCCGGATAATATTGTTTACCTTGGCGATGGACAACCGGCCCACCGGATTTCCTGCTGTCTGCTTAAACAGGGGATTGATCCATCGTGAGCAGCAGTCAGAAAAAAAGCATTCAGAAAAATAATATGGAACTTCAGCAACTTTATAGTAATGGGATTGAGCTGCATGAGCAGGGCAGGTTTGCTGAAGCTGTCCTGCTTTATCAAGAAGTTCTCCACCATATCCCTGATGCCGATCTGATTAATTACAATCTTGGCCTGGCACTGTATGAGCTGAAAAGATACTCTGAAGCAATGGCGGCGTTTTCCCTTGCCACCCGGCAGAATCAGAATGATCCTGATTACTGGTTCAACCTGGGGCTTGCCGCCAGACAGGCTGAAAAATATGGTATTGCCCAGGATGCTTACCGGAGGGCCTTTGTCCTCCAACCTGATAACTCCGATATTCTTTATAATATTGGTTGCTGTTATCGTGCCGCCGGTGAGGTTGAGCAGGCGGAGGAGGCTTTTGAAAAGACACTCGTTTTGAGAAAAGACCACAGCCCGGCATTAAACAATCTTGCCTGGTGTCTGCATCTTGCCGGAAAGTATGAACATGCTGTTACTATATATCACCGGCTCCTTGACCTGCGTCCTGACCATGACGCAGCCTCGTATATGCTGGCTGCTCTGGAGGGGGATAATCTTAAATCTCCGCCGCCTGGATATGTGGCCAGTCTTTTTGATAATTACAGTGCAGACTTTGACCGTGATCTGCTTGAAAATCTTGACTACCGGGTTCCTGGACTGTTAGGGGAAATGATTGCTGAGGTTATTGTCCCTGGGCACAATAAAAAAACAGTAGTTGATCTTGGCTGCGGGACAGGTCTTTCAGGCCTGGCCGTGGTTGATTTTGCCACCAATTTAATCGGCGTTGATCTCTCGGGGAAAATGATTGAAAAAGCCGGGGAAAAGGGTTGTTACAACAGCCTTGTCGTCGGCAATGCGGTTGATTTTCTGGTGGGCATGGAGGAACCGGTGGATATGCTTGTCGCCGCTGATATGCTGACTTATCTCGGTGAACTTGAGCCTTTGTTTCAGGCGGCAGGGAGCTGTCTTGCCCCGGGGGGCTGGTTTTGTTTTTCAACTGAATCGAGCCGGGAACCAGGCTATCAATTACGAAATACCGGTCGTTACGCTCATCATCGGGACTATATCCATGAACTTGCCCGTTGCTCAGGGTTCAAGATGCTTAAAAGAAAGAAAGAAAAAATTCGCAGGGAACGAAACTTGTGGATAACAGGTGACATTTATTTGTTTATTATGGACTTGGGCACTTAGCAGCAGATTAATGATACTCAAGAAGTTATTAAATGGACAAAGATAAGATGCTTCTGAACAGTGTAACCGTTCACCGGGGCAGCTCCAGACTTACCGTAACCTCTGAGCTGTAAGTGTTTACCAGCACCCCACGGAGTCTACGCTCGAAGTTTTCCGTACATCAGCACCTGTGGTGAACGGTTACGTTTTTTCTAACGCAAGATAGATATCAAAACGGATGGTCTTCCCTGCGGTTGAGAATGAGGGCGGGAGAGCCGTCAGCCACGGCCCGGTTTTTGCTCTTTTTACCACCACCCGTTTTTGGGCAGTCTGCAGAGCCATGGTAAACAGTTTCTCGATGTCGTTGTCAACGCCAACCAATTGCTGAATCATTTGCAGTTCTTTTTTGACCAGAGCCTTGGCGTTTGTTCTGGTAAACATGGGATCAAGATAAATAATATCAGGATTGTTAACTTCTGCCATGGCAGGCAGTGCATTTTTTGTGATCAGGCAAATTCGTTTTGCGGCCTGCTTAACTGCAGGTTCCTGTAAAGCCCGATTCAGGCCATCAGCCAATAGAGCGGCAATAATGGGGTTTCTTTCAAAGGTTATAACCTGAAAACCTGCGGCGGCAAGAATAAAACTATCCCTTCCCAGGCCGCCGGTACCATCAATTACTCGGGTCTTTTGATAATCCCTGGCTTTTAGTTTGCCCATGGCCCTGACAAGTTGTTCCTGTCGGATATGTGCCAGTCTGTACTGCCATCTTCCGGTTGTAAAATCAACCATGATTTCTCCCCCTTTGCAGGGATGGAGAGAGAGACCGTTTTTCCCATAAACCATTATTGCTGTTTTGTTGTTTTTCCGGATAAGCAGCGGTAGGTTTATTTGTTTTGACAGTTCTTCTGCCTGGGGAATAAACTTTGCTCCATCCGCATAGATACCTGTTGGTGAAGAGAAGCTGTTGTCAAGTGATTTTTTTGGGGTTTTCATATGTTTTGCATCGGAAAATCAAGGTTTTTATGGTAGCTTTTGTTATTCATGTCGTTACGGGTGGATGATTTTACAGATGACAGCTTCAAGCTGTCAACTTACATACAGTTAAAGGAATAATAATTAATGAGTATGACAATAACACCTCCCAAAGTTATAGCCATCATTCCTGCCCGTTACCAGTCAAACAGGTTTGAGGGAAAACCTCTTGCCGAAATTAACGGTAAACCCATGATTTGGCATGTTGTTGAACGGGCCATGCAGGTTGAAATGTTGTCCATGGTTGTGGTGGCAACCGATGACGAGCGGATAGCCGGGGTTGTCCGCTCTTTTGGCGGCCGGGTTGTGATAACCTCACCAGAGCATGTTTCTGGAACTGATCGTCTGGCCGAGGCTGTCGAGCTGCTTGATATTGCAGAACATGATGTGGTTGTTAATATTCAGGGGGATCAGCCCCTGTTTCCTCCTGAAGTA
>CAZHPX010000160.1:0-4012 GCA_964534785.1 uncultured Desulfobulbaceae bacterium
TTCTTCAAGAAGCATGTCGGCCACTTCCGGATGAACCTTGATTGTTATACCTTTGCCGCCAAGATTAGTAGCGTTGCGGGATATTTTCCGGAAAATTTCGTAACAGAGTGTACGTCTTGACTTTATTATTCCGTCACCTTCGCAGTATGGGCAAGGATCACACATCCTTCTGGTAAGGGTTTCGCTGGATCGTTTGCGTGTCATCTGTACCAGACCAAATTCTGATAATTTAAGGATATTTACCTTGCTTTTATCAGAGAGCATTGCTTCCTGAAAGACTGTATATAGTTCTTCCCGGTGGTCTCCATTGTCCATATCAATGAAATCAACAATTATGATTCCGCCGATGTTGCGGAGACGAAGCTGATAGGCAATTTCCTTGACTGCCTCCATATTGGTCTTGAAAATGGTTTCAGCATGGTCATTTTTCCCGACAAAGCGGCCTGTATTGACATCTATTACAGTCAGGGCTTCGGTGGGTTCTATAATAATATATCCCCCGGAACGAAGCCATACTTTTTTGTTCAATATCCGGTTGATATCCACTTCAATGGAATAAGCATCAAAGAGCGGTGTTTTGTTTTCGTAATAATGAATACCCTTTTCAAGGTGTGGAGCAAACGACTGAACAAATGAAAGGAGTTTGTTATATACGGTCTTTGAATCGGTGATAAGTTCCTGAACATCATCACTAAACAGATCCCGGACAGCCCTGAGGGTCATATCCAGGTCTTTATGGATTAATTCCGGTGCCCGCCCCTTTGCTGTTCTGGCTTTGATCTCATCCCAGAGGATAAGAAGAAACTCCATATCTGCTTCGATCTCGTTACTGTCGGCGTTTTCGGCAACAGTGCGGACAATGAAGCCAGCTCCTTCGGGACGGAGAGTGTCTATTTTATCCCACAGATTCTGCCTGTTTTCTTCGTCTGTTATTTTTCTGGATATACCAATATGATCAGTCTGGGGCATGAAAACGAGATTACGGCCGGGCAGGGTGATCTGACAGGTCAAACGGGCTCCTTTGCTGCCGATGGGTTCTTTGGCAATCTGAACAAGTATTTCCTGTCTTTCCTTGAGAAGTTTATCTATGGGCGGGTGCTGCTGGGGTTGTGGCTGAACGGCAGCTTCGGACAGAATGGGGTCTTCATCATCGCATGGATAACTTTCGCTGTCAATTTGCAGTTGCCGGGTATTCCGATTGATAATGATATCACCCGCAAAGAGAAAACCAGTTCGCTCAAGGCCAATATCGACAAAAGCTGCCTGCATACCGGGAAGTACCCGTACCACTCTGCCAAGATAAATATTACCGATCAGGCCTGTTTCCGCCGGTCGCTCCAAGTGATATTCGATCAGGGTGTTGTTTTCAACAAGAGCTATCCTGTTTTCATAAGGTGCTGCGTTGATAAGTAGTTTGCTTGAGGACATAATCAGGTTACAGGTTACAGAAGACAGAAATCAGGTAAGCGGAGACTCCGGAGGACAGAAGCCAGTATCAGAAGACAGAATTCAGGTAAGCGGAGACTCCGGAGGACAGAAGCCAGAATAGTATGCAGCCAAAGGCTGGTATAAACTACACCTAACTGATATCCCCTGTTAATCCTTTCACCAGGTAGATAGCGTAGACTTCGAATGCGAAGCATCAAACCATTCTGTCCTCTGGCTTCTGTCCTCTGGCTTCTGGCACCTGGCACCTGGCACCTGTCCCCGTAGAACGGGCAGTCAATTCCGTTTCTTCACGGGTTGTTTTTCTGAAAAGCTAAATGTCAGTGCATTGTTCCGGCAGCCGATTTTCACCTTGCCGCCTTTTTTCAATTTACCAAAAAGAATTTCTTCCGTCAGGATGTCACCTATGTCTGTCATGATCAAGCGGCGTAAAGGCCTGGCACCATAGGCAGGCTGGTACCCTTTACGGGCAAGATAACGACGGGCAGTTGCTGTAAGTTGGATTATCACTTCTTTTTCAGCTAACTGATCCTGCAACTCAATTATCACTTTACTGACCACCTTTTCAACCGTATCCATCTTCAGAGCCGTAAAGGTAACGGTTGCGTCAAGGCGGTTTCTGAATTCCGGTGAGAAGAGATTTTTTAAGGCTTTTTGTTCTTTACCGCTGGAATCACCAATAAAGCCGATGGGATTTTCGCTCATCTCCCTGGCTCCGGCATTGGTGGTCATGATCAGAATAACATTGCGAAAATCAGCCTGTCTGCCGCTGTTGTCGGTCAGGGTGGAATGATCCATCACCTGAAGTAGAATTGAAAAAACATCAGGATGAGCCTTTTCAATCTCATCAAGCAATAAAATCGTATAGGGATGTTTACGAATGGCATCGGTGAGGAGACCGCCCTGCTCAAAACCGACATAGCCTGGAGGTGCACCGATCAGGCGGGCTACAGCGTGCTTTTCCATGTACTCGCTCATGTCAAGGCGTTCAAAATTCACTTCAAGGTTTGCCGCCAACTGTCTTGCCACTTCCGTCTTGCCAACCCCGGTTGGTCCGGCAAAGAGAAATGAACCTGTGGGTGAGTCCGAATTGCCCAGACCTGCTCTGCTTCGCTTAACGGCTTTGACCAGGGTGTCAATTGCCAGATCCTGACCGAAAATAAATGATTTGAGGCGGTGGGATAAATTGCGTAACCCTTTAGTGTTATCGTTACTCCTGCTTGTTACCGGTACTCTTGCCATCCTGGAAACTACCAACTCTATATCCCTGACGGCAACGGTTTGTCCTGTTTTCCCTGCCAGACGGAATGAGGCACCTGTTTCATCCATAACATCAATGGCTTTATCAGGCAGAAAACGGTCATTAATATATTTTGATGAAAGCTCAGCGGTTGCCCGGATAGCTGCTTTGGAATATTTGATTTGATGATGTTCTTCATATCTTGACTGCAACCCTTCGAGGATTCCGCAGGTGTCTTCAATGGAGGGTTCTTCAATATCAATTTTTTGAAATCGTCGTGCCATAGCCCTGTCTTTTTCGATGTGATTTCGATACTCTTCGTAAGTTGTAGAACCTATGCAGCGGATAGTTCCGGCCTGGAGAGCTGGTTTAAGCAGGTTGGAGGCATCCATCGATCCGCCGCTTGTTGCCCCGGCTCCGACAATGGTGTGCATCTCATCAATAAAGAGAATGGCGTTATTCTTCTCTTCTATGGCATTGATGATGTTTTTCAACCGTTTTTCAAAATCACCTCTATACTTGGTGCCGGCGACCAGGTTCCCCATATCCAGCATATATATTTCCGTACCGCTGAGGAGATCAGGAACCATTTTGTCAGGGCTGTTTTCTCCTTCACTCCGGGCAATAATATCTTCGTGAATACGCAGGGCAAGTCCCTCTGCCATGGCTGTTTTACCTACTCCAGGTTCGCCCACCAGCAGGGGATTGTTCTTTTTACGCCGGCAGAGAACCTGCATCATCCGCCTGATCTCATGATCTCGACCGATGAGCGGATCAATATTGCCTGCTGCCGCCCGCTTTGCAAAATTGATCGTGAACTCTTCGAGCGGGTCATCGTTTTTTTTCTGTGTTTTTTGTTTTTTCTGGGGACGTACCTGCCTGAGAGGCTCTTTCTGGAGATTTTCCGGAACATTATGAGATATATATTCCACCACCTCAAGCCTGCCCACTCCTTCTGAGCCAAGAAAAAAAACAGCATGGGATTCGGTTTCTGTGAAAATTGAAACCAGTACATCACCGGTATCGACCTGTTTTTTGCCGCAACTCTGGACATGGTTGACTGCCCGTTGCAACACCCGGTTAAAAGCAATGGTTTGAGCCGGTTCCACCTCGCCACCCTGCTTCATGATGGGCATATTATTGGCAAAAAAATCTTTTAACCGTTGTTTTAATGTTTCGTGGCTGCCACCGCATTTGTCGATAATGTGGCGGGTCAGATCATCGTGGAGAAGACCAAAAAGCATATGCTCGATGGTGACATATTCATGCCGACGTGATTTGGCTTCCCGTATTGCCCTGATCAGGGCTGTCTCAAGTTCTTTGCTT
>CAZHPX010000161.1:0-4008 GCA_964534785.1 uncultured Desulfobulbaceae bacterium
ATTTGATGCCGCCCATATACCCGGTATGACGATAATAGGTTTTGTCGTCCCATTTGTTGCCGGTCAGGTGAACTTTTTTAGCATTGACGACTATGATAAAGTCACCGTTATCCTGAAAATTACAAAAAGTCGGTTTATGTTTACCACGCAGATATCTGGCAATTTCAGTGGCGATCCTGCCAAGAACTTTACCATCTGCGTTGACAATATGCCATTTGCGGTCGATTTCATTCACCGGGGTGTACTTGGTTTTCATGTTCAAGCCTCAGCCTGTTAGGTAAAAAAAATAAATAAAAAAGGTTCGAACCGTGTCCGAACCTTGATGATTCTATGGGGGGTGGAGCGGGAAACGAGATTTGAACTCGCGACTTCAACCTTGGCAAGGTTGCACTCTACCACTGAGTTATTCCCGCTTTTTTATAAACGAGAGAATTTTAATAAAAATATAGCTTGTTTGTCAACAATAAAATGTTGTAAAGAGCATATTTTGTAAGTTATGGATGTTATCCCTGTTGTCAACGGGAAGTCGGCATGATGGAAAGTTGTGCAAAGTGGATTAAATTTGATTATTATAGGTGACAGGTGACTGGTGACAGAGGGTTAAACAGGAAAATTCGGAACAAAGAAGGAGCAACCATGGTATTGGCGGCAGCAAGACAGGTGGAAATAACACGCAGGACAAAAGAGACGGATATCTCTATTGCTCTGCAGCTTGACGGTACAGGGAAAGTCGAGGTAAAAACCGGGGTCGGTTTTATGGATCATATGCTTACCCTCTTTGGAGTTCATGGTTTTTTTGATCTTGTAATCCGGGCCAGCGGGGATGTGGAAATTGATGACCATCATACTGTTGAGGACTTGGGGATATGTCTTGGCCAGGCCTTTGCGAAAGCTCTTGGCGACAAGGCAGGGATATGCCGGTACGGCAGTAGTTTTGTCCCTATGGATGAGTCCCTGATGAGAGTTTGTCTTGATCTGTCCAATCGACCCTTTCTCCACTTTGGTGTTGCTGTTCCAGATCAAAAAGTGGGTAACTTCGATACCGCCCTTGTTAAGGAATTCCTCTGGGCTTTTGCCCTGCATGGGGGGATTACCCTTCATGTTGACCTGCTTCATGGAGACAATACCCATCATATCATAGAGGCGGTGTTCAAGGCTCTGGCACGGGCAACGGCCGAAGCGGTTGCAGTGCGGACAGATCTGCCTGGACAGCTATCATCAAAGGGTGTTCTGTGAGCATAAGTTATCACGGGTATCATCTTAAAAGTCTATGCTGTCTGTACTCTCCGCTTGTCCACATGGATGATGACACTGCTTCGCTGTTATAGCGGCCAGGCGTGCCTGCCATAGGGGTATTGGCATCCGTGACAACTTACAGGGTAAGCGTTCACCACAGATGCTGGTGAACGCTTACCTTACAGGCATGAGCTGTGTGGGATCAACATGGTTACAATCACTGTGATGAGTTGCCTGTGAATTTGGTATTGTTTTTATGGTTTTTCTGATTAAATATATTTTTTGAGTTATTTGTAATTTTAATTCACTTTCTCGGAGGATACATGAAAATAATAACGGTTGGCAGCCTGATGATGGTTTTATTTATCGGGCTGATGGTGACAGTCAGTGGTTGTGCCCCGAAACAGGAAGAAGTGGATACTGCCCAGACAGTGGAGATATCTCTTACTTGTATTGCCGTGTTGCCGGTGGTTTCTGATCCGGGACATGACAGCAGACTTCCCCTGAATGATAAAAAAAGATTGGAGGCTGGCGTACTGGTGCTGGACAGGTTGCTTAAACAACAGCTCTCTAATCTTGGAGATGTTCATTTTGTCGTTCGGGGTCAGTTCCCGGGGCTTGTTCATGCCGGAGAAGCCGGTTTTCTGTCC
The DNA here is from genome assembly GCA_964534785.1 of uncultured Desulfobulbaceae bacterium. Taxonomy (GTDB): domain Bacteria; phylum Desulfobacterota; class Desulfobulbia; order Desulfobulbales; family Desulfobulbaceae; genus DRLX01. Next base: position 1,887 of record CAZHPX010000161.1, read on the forward strand.
ATGGCAAGAGAGGTCGGTTTACAGACAGGTTGCAACGGAGTGCTGGCGGTTACCCTTTATCGTTACAGAGAAAGGGTGGGTGGTGCTTATGCGGCTGAGGAGCCAGCCTCGGTTTTCTTTTCCTGGCGTCTTGTTGAGGTAAACAGCGGTACAGTACTCTGTTATGGCCGTTATTATGAGACTCAGAAAAGTCTCATGGAAAACCTTTTAAATTTTATCATTGCCGGCAAGCGGGGGTTCGCCTGGGTGACGGCGGAACGGTTATTGGCGGATGGTCTTAAAGAGCAGTTTGCAAGATGTTTATACCTGCAGGAATCCCGATAGCCGTAAGTTTCACCAGCAATGTAAAAAGGAGAATGATATAAACTGGAAAAGGAAAGTCGGCAGGGCCATGGGCGATTACCGGATGTTGGCCGATGGAGACCGGGTGCTGATCGCGGTATCCGGCGGAATTGACTCCCTGGTTCTTGCGGCAGTGCTTGTCCGCTGGCTGAAGAAAGCACCGATTTTATATAAAGTCCATGCCATCCACATTGATATGGAAGGGAAAAACTCTCTGCCCGGTAATGCAGCCCGTGAAATTGCAGAGAATCTTGATGGTCTGTCAATTTCCTGTTCCCTGGTGGAAAGTCCGCCTAATGATTATAAAAAGATTATAATGAAAAGAAATATTACCATAAAAACAATTCTTTCCTATGCCCGAACCGGTGAGAAACTAAGAGTCAGCGGCTGGGTGCGAACTTGCAGAGATTCAGGGAAATTAACCTTTATTGAAGTTAATGATGGCTCCTCTTTGAGTGGTCTGCAGGTAGTTTGTGAGGCTGGTCTTGATAATTATCAAAGCGAAATAAAGAAACTCTCCACCGGTTGTTCGCTTACAGTCACTGGACAACTTGTGGAGTCTCCGGCCAGGGGGCAAACTGTGGAGCTGTTGGCCTCAGGTGTTGAGGTTATCGGCTGGGCAGATCCGGAAAACTACCCGCTTCAGAAAAAGCGGCATAGTTTTGAATTTCTTCGCTCAATCAGTCATCTTCGCCCAAGAACCAATGCCCTGGGGGCGGTTGCCAGGGTTCGCAGTGTGCTCTCCTTTGCTGTTCATGATTTTTTCCATCAGCATGGTTTTTATCAGATACATACCCCGGTTATTACCACTTCAGACTGTGAAGGAGCAGGGGAGATGTTTACGGTTACTGCCCTTTCCCCTGCTCAGCTTAATGAAAAAGAACCATTTGCCGATGATTTTTTCGGTCGTCAGGCAGGTTTGACGGTCAGTGGTCAGCTTCAGGCCGAGGTTTATGCCTTGGCTCTTGGCCGGGTTTATACATTCGGGCCGACTTTTCGGGCTGAAAACTCCAACACCAGCCGCCATCTTGCCGAGTTCTGGATGGTGGAGCCGGAAATGGCCTTTTGTGATCTTGACGGCAATATGGAGACGGCTGAATCCCTTATCCGTTTTCTGATTGACCGGGTTCTTACGGAATGTGGTGATGACCTTGACCTGTTCGACAGGTTTGTTGCCAGGGGTTTATTGAACAAACTTGAACAGGTCAGGGATAAATCTTTTGCCCGGATGACTTACAGCGAGGCAATTGATATTTTAACGGCGGAACAGAACCGGAAAAACCTCTCCTTTGAGGTACCTGTTTCATGGGGAATTGATCTCCAGGCTGAGCATGAAAGGTTTCTCTGTGAAAAAGCGGCAAAACAGCCGTTGATTGTCAGCAATTATCCAAAGCAGATAAAACCGTTTTATATGCGCCTTGATGATGATAGCAAAACCGTGGCTGCCATGGATATTCTCGTTCCCGGGATAGGCGAGCTGGTCGGCGGTTCCCGGCGGGAAGAGCGATATGATGTCCTGTTGGAGCGGATGACTGAGGCCGGGATTGATATTGATGAGTATGGCTGGTATCTGGATTTGCGTCGTTACGGATCGGTTCCCCATGCCGGATTCGGGCTTGGTTTTGAGAGGATGGTTCAGTTTGTCACCGGTATGGCTAATATCAGGGATGTGATTGCTTTTCCCCGTACCCCCGGTTCTGCACCCTGTTGAATTTGGTTTGGGTGCAATACAAAAAAGTGGCACCAAATGGACGGCCAGGTGCAAATCTGTAACCATATT
>CAZHPX010000162.1:0-330 GCA_964534785.1 uncultured Desulfobulbaceae bacterium
TTAACCGGTATAGTTGGTTACCCTTTGCCGCACTGGTGATGGTGGGGGTGCCACCGCAGAGCGGTGGCACCAGGTGAAAACAATACTGCCGCAGGTAGCTTACTGATTCTGCCTTCTGCCTGTTTCAGAGGACAGAATAACCAGATTTCTGTCTTCTGGCTTCTGTCTTCTGGCACCCTATAGACCGATATCTGACAAAGACTTAACCGCTTTCTTCTGTTTACTGTCGAGTTTTTGAGGAATCTGAACAGCTATTTTTATCAGAATATCCCCCCGGCCTCCCCGGGGACTGACAGGAAGACCATGCCCGCTTATCCGTAATCTTGCTTC
>CAZHPX010000162.1:340-3998 GCA_964534785.1 uncultured Desulfobulbaceae bacterium
GACCTTGAACACTTTCCCGTCCAGGGTTTTCACCTCGATACTCGTACCAAAGCAGGCTTTGCTGAATGGAATTTTCTTTTCCATCAACAAGTTACTGCCTTCCCTGATAAACCCGGAATGAGGTTCAACATTTATCTTCAGGTATAAGTCACCGGGAGGACCGCCATCGACGGAAGGATTGCCTTTACCGGTCAACCGCAGCCGTTTCCCGGACTCAATCCCTCTTGGAGTGGTCACGGAAATATTATTGTCATGACCGTTACGGCGAAGGTTGACGGTTTTTTTACTGCCACTTAAAACCTCTTCAAGGTTGACGTTAAGCACATAGGTAACATCCTCTCCTTTTTTCGGTTGGGGGCTGCATCCGCTTTGACGGCAACTCCCGCCAGCGGCGTTTTTGAAAAAACTTTCAAAACCACCCATACCGGAAGACCGGAATGAAGCACCGGCGGCACCGCCAAAACCAAACTGACGAAGAATATCATTTATGTCAAAATTCCGGAAAATATCTTCCTGGGAATATCTTTGCCGGAAACCGGTGTCACCATAGGTATTATACTGCTGCCTTTTTTCTTTATCTGAAAGCACAGCATAGGCTTCACTGATCTTTTTGAACTTTTCCTCAGCCGCTTTATCGCCTTCATTCTTGTCAGGATGATACCTGACAGCAAGCTTCCTGTACGCTTTTTTTATTACATCCTGAGATGCACCTTTATCAACCCCTAAGACTTCGTAATAATCCATTGTTTTTTCTTATCTTTTATTTCTTCTGATTAGATTATCAAAAATTAATATTACTCCCACCTACCTATTATAAGTATACTTTATCGTTTGTCCATGCTTGAAAGAATAAGATTATTCATGGACAGATATACCCATAAAAAAAAGCGACCCGGCAAGGGGACGCTTTTTCGCACCATATAAAGTCTTACATGTTTCCTTAAAAAGGAACATCTTCTCCGGTTGTGGGTGGTTCATTATAATCCGGACCGGAAGCACCTCCCCCCTGGTTGGAAGATGAGCCGCCAAAACTTCCCTGATCGCCGCCATATCCGCCTCCACCACTGCTTTTAGGGGTGAGCATTTTCATTTCGTTGCCTATGATGTCAGTGGTATAACGATCATTACCATTCTGATCCTGCCATTTGCGTGTCTGAAGCCGACCCTCAATGTATATCCGTGCACCCTTAGATAAATAATCCTTGCAGACCTCTGCTATTCTCCTGAAAAATACAACTCGATGCCATTCAGTCTCTTCCTGCATCTGGCCGTCCTGAGCTTTCCATCTTCTCGTAGTTGCAAGTCTTAAATTTGCCACCGGTGTCCCATTCTGGGTAAAACGAATTTCCGGATCAGCCCCAAGATTACCAATCAACATTACCTTGTTTAACATAATTCACCTTTCCATTTTTTTTGTTCTAATAAACTTAAAACCACAATAATACAAGAGCAGCAAGAATACAAGAACATATAACCATCATTTTATGCTCTTGTATTCTGAGTAGTTACCGTTATGTCCAGCATGGCTGGCAACCCGCCTCTCTCCTCCGGCGTAAATCCGAACACTTCCCTCCAGATGGCATCATTCTCCATGCAAAAGTAAACACAGGTCGTTGCAGAAACATATTTTGCCAGTTGGTCAACAATCACCTTATACATTTCAACCCGCAGGGAACGAAAATATCTTGATTTCCCGTCAAGCCCGTCAACAAATTCCTCATAGAAAAAATCAGACCTGGGAGACCTGAGAGCAGCGATCTCTTTTAAAGACGGCAGGTAACGCAGACCGCCAAGACTTATCCAGACAATTTTATCAGCAGGAACCCGCTCAAACAAGGTTTTAATGGTCTGCAAATACCCTTGCCGCCAATTATCATGGTAAATAATCGGGTCGAAATGAAAAGCAAGTCTATATCCCCAGTCGGCACAACGGGTTGCGGCTTGAAGCCGCTGCTCAAGTGTTGCCGCCCTGATCTCTTCAGCGGCCATGACAATCGGGCTGTTCAACGACCAGGAGACAATAGTTCTTCCACCATGCTCAAGCCCTTTTAAATTTTCAATAACCGCACTCTTGGTTTTAAGCTCCAGAACCGCCTGTTTTTTATCCTTCATATAAGGAACAAGATAACGACTCAAACCGGTCAACGAGTCAAGGGCCAGACTGTCTGTGAATTCACCTGTACCGATCCTGAAAAAATATCCCTCACCGTTTAACGCCAGATCAAGCTCGGCAAACATATCTTCAATATTGACAAAAAAACTTGTCCAGGGGGTATTGAGGTAGGCCTGCAGGATACAGTATACACAGTCAATCGGGCATCCCATACCAATATTGAGTACCTGGTAATCACAACATCTATATTCCCTCGTGGCAGGACATGGCTTGAAAAAATGTCCCCGGTTTTTTTTCAAAAAAAGATTGCGTTTACCCCGATTGAGGTTGTCAGGATATTGACCAGAGATGTCCGGTATTTCGTTTTCCCGGATAATACGCAAAGGGAGATGAGAACTTTTGATAATCTCCTTTGCATAAGGATGATCAAGACATTCCTCCTCAACATGGAGCCTGGTTATATAAGCAGCAGGATCACCGTAACCTTTTTTCAACTATTCACCACATCATTGCCGACATAATTGCAGTCATTACCTGCAAAACGAGCAGGAATATCAAGATAAAACTCTCCTTCTTCCCGCCGGCCATGTTTAATAGATCCACGGCCATAAATTTCGCATTTTTTTATCAGCTCTTTGACAGCCATTTGTCGCTGTTTAAAACTAATTTTTTGTTTTTCTATCAGATTACAAAGAGATTGAATACGAAATCTATCCATGCCAAGCCGATAAATGCAGGAAAGCTGATCATCCCTGCCCCCTTCCTTAAGAGTTAAGGGGTTGTTTATAAGCAGAAACGGCTGATCAACACTCACCCGCAGCCAGAGATCATAATCCTCACAACAGACAAGATTTTCATCAAATAATCCGTAACAATCAAATAACTCTCTTCTCACCATAACCGTTGACATCCCCACCACACACATCTCAAGACATCTTGAAAAGATAAAACCGCTGCCGGGGGTATGTTTCTTTTTCTGATTGACCTGTTTTCCATTCCTGAACCATATCTCCCAGGTATGACTGACCATCATCTCAGGATCGGCCTGTAATGCGGTTTTTTGTATCTCAATTTTTTTCCTGTCCCACCAGTCATCCGAATCAAGAAAACAAAGGATATCCCCTTGAGCCTCTTTTATACCTAAGTTTCTTGCCGCAGATGCACCCCGATTATCCTGATACAGATAACGAACCGGCAATGGTGCAACCTCTGTTTTCCCGGCGACAAGGCTTCTGGTATCATCATCAGAACCATCGTCAATAACAAGCATTTCATCGGGTAGCAGGCTCTGTTCAAAAACTGAGTCCATGGCCCTGCCCAAAAAATCAACTCTGTTAAATGTGGGGATTATCACTGAAACTGACATTGTGGGGTTTCGGGTTTGATTTTTTTGTCCTCTGTCCTCTGGCTTCTGTCAAGCCCATAAAACTGACAAATCAAACTCAATCTCTGCAAAAGGCGGCAAAGACACAGTTTCAGCATCCTGGAGTGTTTTTATGAGCAGCCATTTGTTTACGGATTTATCCTCCTGGAGCTGGTATGCCT
>CAZHPX010000163.1:0-3979 GCA_964534785.1 uncultured Desulfobulbaceae bacterium
AAATAGGTCCCAGCCACGAGAATGAAGTTGGTAAGGCCAATGTCTATCTCAATGTTGATCACCATCAGCGAAATTATGTGATTGCCGCTCCAGTTCAGGAACATGGAGGAGCAACGGTTGCTTTTTCAAAACAGGAGATAGAAGCTCTGGCGAAACAAGGGGTCATCCATGCCCCCTTTGCCGGTAATGTCTATGAAGTTTCGGTTAAGGAAGGGCAAGAGGTAAAATCAGGCGATCAACTGGCAATCCTTGAAGCTATGAAAATGCAGACCCCGCTTGTCAGTGAAGTGGCAGGAACAGTCGAAACAGTCACGGCAAAAGTCGGTCAATCTCTTCAGCCCGGAGATAAAATCCTCACGATTGACTGCAACCTGAATTGAGCGATTTTCATTGTCCTGGTTCAGCCGAAAAATAGCCGGAGAAATGAAATGACAACACAAGTACCACAGCCACTGCATAGCCAAGTGTCAATGGTTACCTCACTCATACGGTTTTACTTTCACCTTGACAGGCAAAAATATTCTTTTGAAAATTCAGATCCGGCTCGATGGGGTAATCGCCATTAAAACAGGCCAGGCAAAAATCCTGTTTCCCCGTGCCGGTCGCTTCAACCAACCCCTCAACGGACAGGTAAGTCAGCGAATCAAGACCAAGATAATCCGTTGTTCCCTTAATATCGTATTTGGCGGCGATGAGTTCCTCGTTGGACGGGAAATCAATTCCATAATAACAGGCATGACAGGAGGGAGGACAACTGACCATCATATGGATTTCTTTTGCCCCCATTTTCCGCAGGGAATTAACCCGGCTGCGACCGGTTGTTCCTCTTATTATTGAATCTTCAATGATGATAACCCGTTTTCCTTTCAGCAGCGACCTGACCGGATTCAACTTTATTCGCACGGAGAAATCACGCATTGACTGGCTGGGCTGGATAAAAGTACGACCTACATAATGATTACGAATCATACACATTTCCAAAGGAATTCCTGATTGGCGGGAGTATCCTATGGCGGCATAATTTCCGGAATCAGGAAAGGGCATGACAAAATCCGCATCTATGCTCGCTTCTATTGCCAATATTTCCCCCATCTTTTTACGGGCTTCATAGACATTAAAGCCAAAGATATTGCTGTCCGGACGGGCGAAATAGACATGTTCAAAAATACATTGAGTTTTTTGGCGGGACGGCCAGGGGAAAACAGATTCCAGCCCGTCTTCGCTGATAATTAACACCTCTCCCGGTTCAACATCCCTTTGATATTCGGCCTCAATCAAATCGAGGGCACAGGTTTCCGAGGCCACGACCCAGGCACCGTTTTCCAGCCTGCCAAGACAGAGAGGACGAAATCCATTGGGGTCCCGGACAGCAATCATGACATCTCTATTCATGAGCACCAATGAATATGCACCACGAATACAGGAAAAACTTTCCCTAATAGCGTTGAGCAACCCTGATTTCAGGTTCCTGGCCATGAGATGGATAACTATTTCACTATCCATGGTGGTCTGGAAAATAGCCCCCTGTTCTTCAAGATTATGACGAAGTTCCCGGGAATTCACAAGGTTACCGTTGTGGGCAACCGCAAGAGGTTTTCCCCGGTGGGTAACCAGAAACGGCTGGCTATTGATCACATTGGAATCACCGGTGGTGGAGTAACGGACATGTCCGACAGCAAGATGACCGGTGAGTTTTTGGAGATTATCTTCATTGAAAACTTCAGAAACGAGTCCCATATCCTTGTGAAGAGAAACCCTGCTGCCATCACTGGCCACAATCCCTGCACTTTCCTGACCCCTGTGCTGGAGAGCATAAAGACCAAAATAGGTCAGTTTTGCAGCTTCTTCGTGACCATAAATACCGCATATACCACATTCATGACCAGGTCTGGTCACGGCATCACTGCCAGCAGGAGTTGTTTTTTTTAACATAACAATATTATTATTGTTCAAAGTGAAAAAGCACAGCAGGAAAAATCCTCTGTGCCAAGGGAATAGGGGTTGAATAATCAACAAAATATCATAATCGTTGAAACAGATTTTAACTTTTTTTTCAAGACAATATATACAGAGTTGTTCAATTATAGAGTTTTATATGGTAGTATGGGTATATTCTTGTTTGTTATACTGGCCGGTTCACTTGTTATCTTCGGGAGAATATTAAATTGAATATTAAATCAACAGCACTGACCAAAACAGTTAAAGCCGCCGGCTGAGCAGCCAAACTTGGCCCGGGGGCACTGAGCCGAATTTTATGTGGTTTGCAATTGCCGACCGACCCTAACCTTATTGTTGGTTCCGAAACCTGCGATGATGCCGGGGTTTATCGTCTGAGCGAAGATACTGCCCTGATTCAGACCGTGGATTTCTTTACACCCATTGTTGACGACCCCTTTGACTTTGGCAGGATCACTGCTGCCAATGCCCTGTCTGATGTCTATGCCATGGGGGGCAGACCTTTATTGTGTATGAATATTCTTGCCTGTCCGGTGGGAATTCTTGCCGATCAGGTTTTTCGGGATGTGATTAAAGGGGGTCTGGCAAAAATAAAAGAAGCCGGAGCCTTGCTGGTAGGTGGTCACTCCATTGAAGACAGTGAACTTAAATATGGATTGTCTGTAACCGGGATTGTCCACCCTGACCAGGTTTTGCTCAATTCAGGTGCATTGATCGGAGATGTGCTGATGCTTACCAAACCTCTGGGAACCGGTATTTTGTCAACAGCTATCAAGGGTGAGTTGGGCGGTTCTGAGCTTGAAAAAAAACTGGTTGAGGTCATGACAACTCTGAACCGGCTGCCCGTGGAAATAATCAGGGAAAACCATCTTGTTGTTCATGCTTGTACCGATATTACCGGCTTCGGCCTGCTGGGACATATCCATGAGATGGCGGCAGCATCCAGAATTTCCGTTCATATTGACTGTTCTGCCCTGCCGATTTTACCTGAAACCATTGAATTTGCCGAGATGGGAATTATTCCGGCCGGGGCTTACCGAAATCAGGAATACTATCGCCAGTGGGTAAAGAGTTCCCGTTCAGAGGGAGACTCACTGGAAATGATCTGTTACGATCCCCAGACTTCAGGAGGGCTGCTGCTTGCCATGCCTGCGGTGGATGCAGAACGATTGATAACGGCATTAAAGGAGAAGAAATACCCTCTATCCAGTGACCTGATTGGCAAAATTGTTCAGGGCAGTCCGGGAAGTATATTCTTGCAATAGTTGTATATCATGGCAAAGTTAAAAAAAAAAAACAGATGCAATGTTTGGGAAATAAATGTATAAGTTTTTGCCATGTGCTCGTAGCTCAGTTGGATAGAGCATCGGCCTTCGAAGCCGAGAGTCGCAGGTTCGAATCCTGCCGGGCACACCATATCAAGCCAGTAAATTCAACAGGTTACAGAGTTGACTATACTGACTTTTTTTATGCCTTCATCTCCGGACATTTTACATAAATTTTGGGGGAATTATGGGAAAATCATGACTGCGAGTGGTAAAATAATGGTAACTTAGCCAAGGCTACTCCACCCTAAATATGGGCATTTTTCTATCCATGCTAATCGGTTTATGGAGAAATGGAAAGCTTGGATAATTTTCCCTGCTGATCATACCTATCCCTACCTGATGTTACCGATCGCTCATATAGAGCATTCCATGAACGCCTTAATAGAGCCGCCTGAAGATCGGGTAATGAAGCCACCCAGTGCCGGGGTAATAGAGCCACTTAAATCAGGGTTTAGGATTTTCCCCCATCATCAATGTAACCTCCACGGATTTTTTTCAAATCCAAAAGTGGGGATTTTTATCTTGCAAAAAACATGGGTTGAGGGGCTGATCGCGGTGCTGACCAGCACCGTGCACAGTGTCTGGTCAAGCTCCTTGACAGACCACCTCAGATAGTTGGTTCTGGCACGTAGCGACGGAACAAGGTACTTGACGAAGTCAGCACCGCGATTCACGGCGGCGAAGCCGCCGTGAAC
>CAZHPX010000164.1:0-3958 GCA_964534785.1 uncultured Desulfobulbaceae bacterium
CTCCGGCAAAGTTAAGACCGAGGGAGGTGTCACGGGTGAGTGTCCAGGTGGTTCCTCGTACCAGGACATCAATTTCACCTGACTGCAATGCAGTAAACCTTTCCTTGGCGTTAAGGGAAACATATTTTACCTTGCTGGCATCACCAAGGACTGCGGCGGCAATGGCCTTGCACCCGTCCACATCCAGTCCTTTCCAGTTGCCTTTTTCATCGATGACTGAAAAACCGGGCAGTCCTGTGGAGACGCCACAGTTCAGTACTCCCCGTTTCTTTACCTCATCAAGGGTTGAGGCACCGGCAAGGGATGCTGAAATTATTAGAAAAACAGCAGGCATGACAAAATATAATCTTTTCATGGTTTCTCCTTGTGTAGTTTGATTCTTTATTTTAGTATTTACCATTAAAGTCATGGTAAACGACACCTGATTTGTTTAGATAAACATATATAGATATTTTTTTCATCTGTTTTTGTGTCGTTGTTTGCTAAAAGCAGTCAGTTTAATTATGAGATAACCGATGATAAATGTTCGTGACTGGGTATCCGCTTGCCTCCAGTAGCCACAACATGTAGTATACCATGCCATGCATTTTGATATGGAAAGCAGATTCTGCCCTGGTGACACCAGTGCGGTGCAACGAGGATAAGGAGATTGTCTCTTTAACAGTTATGCAACCACTACATATTGTATGAACTTGAGTTAAGCGGATACCCGGTTGATCGTGTTTGCCATAATTGTGCACAAAACAATCGTGAATAAATTCCCCGTGATGGGTTGTGTGGCATTTTACTGGATAAATGGTATGAAAATTCCGATAAGATGGGAGTACATCTAATGGATATTTTGAACTGTATTATGAAATCCCTGGAAATAAATTTCAGGTAAATGACTGTAAAAAATGGAGAAGTGAAAGAGAAGGTTATTCTGGTTGTCGATGATAATCCGGTGAACAGAGAACTGCTCAGTTGTCTGTTTGCACAAAATGGATACAGGGTTATTGAAGAGACAACAGGTAACAATGCTCTCGAAAGGCTTACCCAGATCGTTCCTGATCTCATCCTTCTTGATGTTGATTTGCCTGATATTTCGGGCTTTGAAGTATGTCGTCGTTTAAAAGGAGAGTTATTGTTTGTCGATATTCCTGTTTTGTTTGTGACATCGAGAGACGATAAAAAAGATATTCTTGCCGGCTTTGCAGCTGGTGGTCAGGACTATGTGGTAAAACCGTTTACAAGGGCTGAGCTGCTGGCCAGGGTGCGAACCCATCTCGCTCTTCGGGAGACGCAACAGCAACTTAAAGCCAGTGAAGCTAAATTTCGTGAGCTTTCCCTGCGGGATGATCTGACAGGGTTTTATAATACCCGCTATCTTTATCAGGCGTTACAGGGGCAGCTTACCATGCATCAACGCCGTCCCCTGTCTGTAATATTTATTGATATAGATAACTTCAAGTTTATTGTTGACACTTATGGTCATTTGAATGGCTCACGGATTATTGCGGAATTAGCCGGTGTTGTTCGTCCTGTTATCGGCAAAGATTGTTACGGGGTAAGTTATGGTGGAGATGAATTTGTCATTGTCCTGCCCGGTCATGGGTATGAACAGGCCATGCAGGTCGCCCGTGATATCCGTAAAGCTATAGAAAAATATACTTTTCTGTCGGGTATGGACCTTGCCATTCATATTACTGTCAGTTGCGGGGTCTCTTCATTCCCGGAGGATGCCCAGACTGTAACTCAACTTCTTTCCTGTGCTGACCATGCCCTTTTTTACGCCAAGGATAAAGGAAAAAACTCAATTGGCAGTTTTCGACGCATGGTTAAAAAAGATAAAGACAGCGTGGAGAACGGGGGAGCCTGATGAAAACCATGACCAGCAGAATTGTTGCCCTGCAAACCTTGTCAAGCTGGCAGGGAACCGGTGCCCCTGTTTATATTTTTTTTGAGAGGTGTCTGCACGGCTGCACAATCAGCCGGTCGGAACGGGCTTTGGTCACAGCCATTATTGGCGGGGTTTTGCGGTATCTGGAATATCTTGATTTGGTTATTGGGATGTTTTCCCATAGCCCTTTAAAAAAAATGAAACCTCGAACTCTGTTTGCCTTGCGTATGGGTATTTATCAGTTGCTGTTCATGGACAGGATTCCTCCATCGGCGGCAGTGAACGAAACTGTCAAGGCCTTTAAGGAGGGGAGGCAGCCGAACTGGCTGGTACGGGTTGTTAATGGTATTCTCCGTAATGTCGGCCGCAGGATTGAAAAAATTCCTTCACCTGGAGATATCCGTGTCGATGGCCAGAGGGTGTTAAATCATCCCCGGTGGCTGCTTGATCGCTGGCGGCAACGATTTAGTGAGGAGACTGTAAAAGAAATTTGCCGGATAAATAATCTGGTTCCTCCCCTGACCCTGCGGATCAATACCAGCAGAATCAGTCGTGATGAACTTTTGATCGTTTTAGAGGGTGCTGGTCAATGTGGAAAAAAGGGCAGGTTCAGTAAAGAATCTCTGATCATGGATCAGAGCGGTCCCATTTCCGCATTACCGGGATATGAAGAGGGATATTTTCTGATTCAGGACGAGGCTGCCCAGTTGGTTTCGCTGCTTATGCCAATGGTGGAGGGCGGCAATTATCTGGATGGCTGTGCAGGTCTGGGCGGTAAAACCAGTCACCTTGCGGCCATTGTCCCCGCCGGTGGTAAAATAACTGCCCTTGAGCCGGACGATACCAGGTATCGGCAACTTGGAGAAAATCTGCATCGTCTCGGTCTTGAAGCAAAAGTTATCCAGACCACTCTGGAGGAATTTGCAGAATCAACCAGCGAGAAATTTGATGGAATTCTGATAGATGCACCCTGCTCAGGTACCGGGGTAATCCGTCGTCATCCTGATATCCGCTGGAACAGGAAAGCGGCTGATTTAAAAGAATACCATGAGCAGCAGCTTGAGTTACTGGTAAGGGCTGACTCTCTTTTAAAGGAAAATGGGACGATTGTCTATGTAACCTGTTCTCTTGAACCGGAAGAAAATGAAGAGGTGGTGGAGGAGTTCATGAAAAAGAATCCTGAATATATTGTGAGAAACGCAGGCGGGCTGCTTCCCGCCGAAACAGCAGAATTAATTAATCAGCAGGGGATGTTTGCTCCGACTCCGGCTGATGGGTTGGACGGTTTTTTTGCACTCAGGTTGTTGAAGTGTCAGGTGTCAGGTTACAGGTGCCAGGGAACAGTAATTTGTTGAGCCTGCTGTCTTTGCTGGTTTTTTATTGCAAAAAACAATAATGCTCACTAAATATTCAGTATGTCTGTCTGTTGCTGACGCAATGTATCTGATGTTTACGAGGTCTGGATAAAGGAGGTTTAATGTCTGAAAAAATATCTTTTTTGCTGGCAAAGCAATGCTGTCTATATGTGATTGATCCCCAGGAACGGCTCATGGCTCATATCCATGAAGCTGAACGGGTGATAAAAAACATCAGCCTGATGATTCACCTCGCTGATACCTTTTCCATCTCAATTCTGGCCAATACTCAGTATAAAAAGGGTATTGGCCCTGTTGTTCCGGAGCTTGCAGATTTGCTCATCGATGTTCCATGTCCCGACAAGGTTGATTTTAACGGTCTGGCCAATTCGGCTGTGCAGAATGAGCTTGACAGGTTGGATGAAGCTGTGGATACTCTGCTCATCTGCGGAGTCGAAACTCATATCTGTGTTTATCAGACCAGCATGGCGGCCGTGGAGGCTGGTTACAGAGTCAGGGTGGTGGCAGACGCTGTCTCTTCCCGAACCCCTGAAAATGATGGATATGGCCAGCAGCGGTTGCGGGAAATTGGTGTGGTTGTTGTTCCGGCTGAAATGATTATTTATGAGCTTTTGCAGAAAGCAGGTACGGCAGAGTTTAAGGCTATGCTTCCTTATCTGAAATAATCTTTTCTGGTAACTTATAGTTGTTTCCAAAAGGATAA
>CAZHPX010000165.1:0-3944 GCA_964534785.1 uncultured Desulfobulbaceae bacterium
TAGTGCCTGACCGGAAACCTAATTTTCACATTAACTTCAATAAGTTACCGTACTTTTTGAAAACGAAGATTTTGCGAACAACAGCGTTTTTAGCGGTAAGCGTATGATTTTTTACTGGTTTGCCTATTTTTCGGCTATAATCCGAAAATCTTCGAATTGAAATAACGTCATATCCTTTTGTTTTAACGGATAAAACATGGTTTTCGGTCAGGCACTATATACCTGTGGTAAAATTTTTCAAATGCCTCGGAGTCTACGCTTACCTGATTTGAGAAAAAATGCCTATTCTCGGACAAGCCCCTGGGCGGTATCAGGAAAAGCAGGTACGACAAGCGATTGAAGAGGTAAAAAGATGAAGACGAGTGATAAGTACCACAAGTGGGTGGAGTGGAATGAAGAAGATCAGGTTTACATAGGCAAGTGTCCTGATCTTATAACAGGGATTCATGGCGATGATCCGCAACAGGTGTATATGGAGCTATGTGGAGTGGTTGAAGATGTTATTGAACATTTTGGCTCCGAGAAACGCTGCCTTCCTCTGCCACAAGTCAGACCGATGCGAGATGTTGCGTAAAGTAAATTGGCAAACAAGGTGTTGTGGATGTTTTTACTGGTAAGGTCGTGGAGTTTTGTTACAATAAACTTAAGTTAAACGGGATTGTGGTAATGGTAAAATATATTGAAGGGAATCTATCAGGGCAGGGGCAGAAAATTGCAATTGTTGCAGCCAGGTTTAATTCCTTTATCTGTGAAAGATTGCTTGAAGGTGCATTGGACAGCTTGATCAGGTCAGGTGTTACTGATGATGATATTGTTGTTGCCAGGGTACCCGGTGCCTTTGAGATTCCTCTTGTTGTCCAGAAAATGGCAAAAACGGGTAAGTACGATGCCATTATTGCTCTCGGGGTTGTGATCCGCGGTGCCACTCCCCATTTTGATTTTGTTGCCGGTGAAGTCTCAAAGGGAACAGCCCAGGTTATGTTAGAGACCGGGGTGCCTGTGCTGTTTGGGGTTCTGACCACCGAGACCATTGAGCAGGCCATTGAAAGGGCCGGAACCAAGGCCGGCAATAAGGGTTCTGATGTGGCTGTAGCCGCCCTTGAAATGATTAATTTATTAGAGGCTGTTGGGTGATGAATGTTTTTGTCAAACAGATTTCCTGTTGTTTGGTCTCTGTCCTCTGTCCTCTGTCTTCTGGCTTCTGTCATGCGTAGAAAATCAAGAGAGATTGCCCTCCAGTTTTTATACGGTCATGATTTCCAGGGGGGTACCTGGGACGAAGAAAATCTGGGTGCAGCTTTTGCAGCATTTTCCCATAGCTTTGAGACCAGGGAAAAATCTGTCGATTATGGACAGAAGATTATTGAAGGGGTTTTCCGTAACTGCGGAAAGATCGATTCCCTGTTGGTAAAGCATGCTCATAACTGGCGTCTGGAACGAATGACGGTCGTTGACCGTAATATTCTTCGTATTGCAGCCTGGGAGATATTATACTGTGACGATATCCCTGTTCAGGTCGCCATCAATGAGGCTTTGGAAATTGCCAGGTGCTACTCAACTGAGGATGCGGTTGCCTTTATAAATGGTATCCTCGATGCCTTTGAGGATAATAAAAACTGATTACTTATTTTTATTAGTATCTTATGCCGATATCAAAGGAATTAAAGTCTCCTGGCCGATTTGGTCGGGAAGTTTTTGCTGTTTCACTGCTTTTCTTCACAGCTTTTCTTTCTCTTTGTTTATTGAGCTATTTGCTCCCCTTATATTCTGAGTCACCATCCCTGCAAAACCCTTCGGCGAACTGGTGTGGTTCCTTTGGCTTCTATACTGCCCATTATCTTTTTTCATTTTTCGGGATGACAGCTTTTTTACCGGTAATCCTGTTGTTTTACTCCGCAGTAATGACTTTGTTTTCTTCCACACAACTCAGTCGTCTTCCTTATCTTGTAGCTGGGATAACCGGCTTGCTCCTGTCCTCATCGGCATTGTTTTCCATGGTCGGTCAGTTATTTTTCCAGGTCTCTTTCATATCGGCAGGAGGATACCTTGGCAGTCTGATCAAGGAGGTATTGTCTCCATTGTTTGGCACGGCAGGTACAGTTTTGGTACTGGTTCTGCTCCTTATCTTTTCTCTTATGGCTGCGGTTAAGTTTTCTCCGGTAAGAATCACCGGTTTTTTTATGACGGGATTTATGCGGTTGTTGAAGAAGGCGTTCTACACGCCTTTTTTATCACGGCAAGATGATGAATTGTTGAGGGAGACCAGTAAAAGGGTACGGAAACAGAAAAATGAACCGGTTATGGTTGATGAATTGCCATCTTCACCCCGGTCAACCTATCAGTCAGAACCAAAACTACACGAGCCGGTGCGTATGGAAGAGCAGGAAAATGTGGGTGATATGGAGTTTGCCCTCCGCCCGCCGGCAGGGACTGAGTATCAACTGCCGCCTCTTTCTCTTCTTGATCAGAATGATCAGGAAATAGAGGAGGTGGCTCGTAAACATTATTTTGAAGTGAGCGATATTCTTCTCGCCAAACTGCTTGATTTTGGTGTTCATGGCATTATCGATGGGATTTCCCCTGGACCGGTGGTCACGACTTATGAGTTTGCTCCGGCTCCCGGTGTGAAAATAAACAAGATTGCCGGTCTTGCCGATGATCTGGCCATGGCCTTAAGGGTCGATCGGGTTCGGGTTGTCGGCTCCATCCCCGGTAAGGCGGCCCTTGGTATTGAAATTCCCAATCCGGTCCGCAAAACTGTATATCTGCAGGATATTCTTCTCGGAAAAAAATACTGTCATTCCTCTGCCCGGCTGCTTATCGGCCTGGGGTTTGATGTTATCGGTCAGCCGGTTGTTGCTGACCTTGCCCGTATGCCTCATTTACTCATTGCCGGGGCCACCGGGGCTGGTAAGTCGGTTGCCATCAATGCCTTTATTGCCTCTATCCTGTTCAAGGCGACACCGGAAGAAGTACGGTTATTGCTGATTGATCCCAAGCGGATAGAACTTTCTGTGTATGAGGGGATACCCCATCTTCTTCATCCGGTGGTGGTGGAACCGAAAATGGCCAGCCGGGCTTTGTTGTGGGCTGTCAGGGAGATGGAAAGACGATATAAACTCCTTGAAGAGGCCAAAGTCAAATCGTTTGCTTCTTATAATAAGGTTTCTGAAGAGCCGCTGCCTTATGTTGTTATTATTGTTGATGAGCTGGCTGATCTGATGATGGTGGCATCCAAGGATGTGGAACATTCCATTGCAAGACTGGCCCAGATGGCCAGGGCGGCCGGGATGCATATTCTTCTTGCAACCCAACGGCCATCGGTGGATGTGTTGACTGGTCTTATCAAGGCAAATTTTCCCACCCGTATATCTTTTAAGGTCTCTTCAAAGGTTGATTCAAGAACTATTCTTGACGGCAGTGGAGCAGAGCATCTTCTCGGGATGGGAGACATGCTGTTCCTGCCGCCTGGAGCCGCAAAATTGCAGAGAATCCATGGAGCTTTTATTTCAGAACATGAGACTGAGCGAATTGTTGCCTTTTTGAAAGAACAGGGGAGTGCTGAGTATGATCAGTCTGCCATGGAAGTGGTGGAAAAAGGAGAAGACGAGATAAATGGTGAGGAAATGGAGCATGATGCCAGGTATGACGAGGCCGTGGCAATTGTAACTGAGAGTGGTCAGGCTTCCATCTCCATGGTGCAGCGGCGGTTACGGGTCGGTTATAACCGGGCAGCGAGAATGATTGAGATGATGGAGAAGGAAGGGTTGGTTGGACCCGCAGAAGGGTCAAGGCCGAGAGAGGTTTTGGCTCGCAGGGAGTATTCTGGTGAGTAGAGGCAGACCCCATCACCTCTTTTTATCATTATTTTTCTGATTACCACTTAGGCTCAGGTAATCGAAAAAACATTTTGGCACTCCGAAAAAACATTTTGGCACTCACCC
>CAZHPX010000166.1:0-3943 GCA_964534785.1 uncultured Desulfobulbaceae bacterium
CCATGGGTAGCCCGGGGTTGTATTACAGGTAAGAAAACTGCCTTTTCGGACAGGCTCCTGGTACCACCGCTCTGCGGTGGTACCTTCTGCAAACGTCACACCGCAGAGCGGTGTGACGAGGGGAAGAGCGGTGTGACGAGGGCAGTATGCTTGCGGCTTGATTATATCTTAGCTATATGCTATACAGTTTTTGTAAAAATATCTCGTTCTTCCCGGCAGCTCCGTCGCCGGGAATTGAGTTCACCGTACACAGCACAATCAATATCTGTACTTGTTGCACCTCACACGGTCCGGGTCAGCACTGCAATTACACAGATATGTAATAGAGGTTTAATATGTATAAACAATTTAAAATTATTGTAGAAAAACATTCTGATGGATATCTTGCCTATCCGCTTGGTTTGAAAGGTGTGGTCGTAAGTGAAGGCGATACATACGAAGAAGTTTTGATAAATGTGAAATCTGCAATTCTGTTCCATATCAAAACATTTGGGGATGAAGTTTTTGAAGTGGATGAGTCAATTTTAGAAGCATTTGTTGCGGAAACCGGAGTAGCATTGAATGCTTAAATTCCCGGTTGATGCCCCGAAGTCAAGAGTGATCAAGGCATTAAAGCGGCTTGGCTTCGAACTTGTGAGGGAACGGGAGCATATTGCGATGAATAGAGAAAACCCTGACGGAACAAAAACCCCGCTAACCATGCCAAATCATCCCAGGATAGAAAGTTCCACACTAAGAACTATCTGCACGCAAACAAATATAAGTCGAAGTGAATTTTTAAAGGCATACGAACAAACCTGAACAGCATAACATCTGAGGGCAACTAAGCAAAGTTTGGGATAAAAGACCATAAATAACAGGGGCCGTTAGCTCAGATGGTAGAGCAGTTGACTCTTAATCAATTGGTCGTAGGTTCGAATCCTACACGGCCCACCAGCATAAAGTAAAGGACTTGATTCACGGTATATTTTCAAGGAAAAACAATGCCTGGAATGAATTTCAATACCACCAACAGCACTTTCCGCCAGCTCATGGGAAACGGGCTTTTGTACAGAGTCCCACCCTTTCAGCGTGATTATTCATGGTCAAACGACGAGTGGGATGATCTCTGGCAGGACATTATCTCTTTGAGAAATTCCGGTTCTGAACTCTCCCATTACATGGGGTATCTGGTTCTCCAATCCTCAGATAGTAAACACTTTGATATCATTGACGGTCAACAGCGTATAACCACTCTTAGCATATTAACTCTCGCCGCCATTGCTCTTTTACAGGAACAGCGTAGCGAGGAAAACCAGGATGATCTTAAACGGGCTGAACAGCTACGCTCCAGCTATATCGGTTATCTGGACCCTGTTACCTTGATTCCCCAAGCCAAACTTACCCTCAACCGCCACAATGACAGTTTTTATCAAAATTATCTTGTCCCGCTGGAATGCCTGCCTCAAAGGGGACTCAATACTTCTGAGCATCTCCTGCGAAAGGCTTTCATCTGGTTTAAAGATCGCCTCAAAGCTGATATTGGAACCAGCGGGCAGGAGGTCGTCAGATTTCTTGATTCGATTGTTGATCTTGTTTTTTTCACGGTTATCACCGTAACTGATGAACTCAACGCTTTCACAGTATTTGAAACCCTCAATGCCAGGGGGGTTCGTCTCTCAGCCACAGATCTCTTGAAAAATTATCTTTTTTCCGTGGTAAACAGGGATGGGGCTCACGACACAGAGTTGAAGAATCTGGAAGAACGATGGGAAGGTATTGTTGGTTTGCTTGGCAGTGAAAGCTTTCCTGAATTCCTGCGCATATTCTGGAATAGCCGCCATAAGCTCGTGCGCAAATCGCACCTGTTCAAAACTATTCGCAGTGCCATTGGAACTAAAAGTGAGGCCTTCACTCTTATTCGTGAACTCGATAGTAATGCCCGTATCTATGCGGCTTTAAGGAACCCACAGGAAAGTAACTGGGATAAAAATGAACGAAACTCCCTGCAGCAGTTGCAGATGTTTAACGTAAGACAACCGCTTGCATTACTGCTTGCCGCATATGATCGTCTGGGGGAAAATGACCGCGAGGGGTTCAGGCGTATTCTACGAACAATCGCTATCATTTCTTTTCGCTATAATGTGATTTGTAATCTCCCAGGCAATGAGCAGGAAAAAGTGTACAACACTATTGCCGGGCAGATATCTGCAGGAGCTCTTGGTACAGCAAGTCAAATAATTCAGGCCTTGCAACCGATATACCCGGAAGACAGAACTTTCAGGACAGCATTTGTTGAAAAAGAGTTGCGGACAACGAACAGTCGAAACAAAAAGGTTGTTCGATATATTCTTTTTTCCATCGAACGCCATTGTTCCGGCAGGACATATGATGTTGAAAGTGCCACGAACAGCCTCGAGCATATTTTACCTGAACACCCTGAGCAGGGATGGGAAGCTTTTGATGACACACATCATGCTCGATGCGTGTATCTCCTCGGCAATATGACACTGCTTACCGCTGCAACAAATCGAGAGTTGGGAAATAAGAGTTATCAGGAAAAAAAAGAAGCTTATTTACAAAGCGAATTTGACACCACCAAGGGGATCAGTAATCATTTCACTGAGTGGACACCTGACACGATCCGCTCAAGACAAAGCTGGATGGCAAAACAGGCGTGCTCAAACTGGAGTGTTTCATTTACTTGACCACTCCAGTTACCTGTTGACTGTTTTTGCCATGCCCAGTAGTTCTGGTAGACTCTCTAATAACGACCTGCCCTGTTTTTGCCAGCGAAAGTGCATCTTCATACACTTTCATGCTTGCTTTTGCCGGAATATAAAAGTTATTTTTTGTTCATTGAGCCACCAGAGCAATTTACCGTCAGTAAACCCGCGATCCAGGGCTATTGAGGAAATCTGTCCATGAGCAAACACTTGTTCACGGCGGCTTCGCCGCCGTGAACGATGACATCAGCGGCTCGTCCGCTGAATTGCTTTGTTAGTAATAGCTCCCATGACCACTATTTTCAATCCTAAAGCGACACACTCACTATACAATAAATCCGTCCACATTTCCCTCCAAAACACAGCTACCCATATAAATTCCAATCTTGCACGACCTTTACGAAAAACCGCTATCTTCACGCCGTCTGCTCAATGTATTTGTTAGCCCAATAACTTGTCATATTCTGCATGACTTCCGATCCAAAACCATTGCACACCGTCTGGTACTGGCACACCAAGGGCCCGATAATGCAGGCCAACCCGAACGCTACGATAACGGCCTCGACAAACTGATTTTAAATGTAGCGAGGGATGCACTGGGTTCTCCTTTAATAAAGCGTAGTTGCGGCACGCAAGCTCTTGAATTCCCTGTGGCAGAGCATCTAAACATTGCCAAAATTTGGTTGCTGCGTAATGCTTCAAATCTCTTGTGCCTTCCCTGCTTCATACTCCACAAGTGCTTCTGCAGCAAGGGCATCAAGTTTCCCGGCTGCTGCGTCAGCTTCAATTTGTGCATCCCATGCATCTGCGTCAAATTTTAAGAACCAAGATCGGAGTTCCGTTAATTTCTTCGGAGAAAGCTTTTTTATCTCTTGTTCAATTGCTTCTACTGTGGTCATTTGGGTTACCTCAATCTGTTTTAAGGTATAAAACTGATTACCTTTATTTTGGGCTGATCACGGTGCTGACCAGCACCGTGTTCTGGTGCGTAGTACCGCGACAAGGTACTCGACGTAGTCAGCACCGCGATTCACGGCGGCGAAGCCGCCGTGAACATTCTAAATCACGCGGTAAAACGGGGTCGGGCCACGCTATCTTGTTAATTATTAATCACAAATGTTCCAAAAACACCCCTTTTAGCCCCCTATATCGTCGTTTTTGACCCCAAAAAGACCATTATGGAAACTGACGAAGCCTTATAGGGGTCAGGGTTTGACTTTTGACTTCTTTGGAATCTT
>CAZHPX010000167.1:0-3937 GCA_964534785.1 uncultured Desulfobulbaceae bacterium
TATACAGTAAAATTTCATTTAAAAGTGCCTTTTGTGCCGCTTTTGAGCGAGCTGACACGAACCAGAAGCTCGATTATCAGCCCTACGGCTGTGGTAGAAGGCGAAGACTTCAAACCAATTGGCACAGGTCTTTTCGTCTTTGAAGAGTGGGTTAAAGAAGAAAAAATTATTTTGAGCAGAAATAATGATTACTGGGGTGGCGCCCAGCCACTTAGTCGGGTAACCTTCAAGATTATCCCGGATGCTCATACCAGGGTGATGGCTTTTGAGGCCGGCGAGGTGGACATCGTCGGTATTGGTCGTGGTCATATCCCTCCCGAGGAAATTCAACGCTTGCAGGATAACCCCCAAGTCCAGCTCAAAAGCCGGGTTCCGGCCCACAATACGGTCTGGCTGGCCATGAATCAACGCAATGAATTTTTACAGAATTCAAAAGTGAGAAAAGCCGTTAACTACGCTGTGGATGTAGAAAGTATCGTGGAACACGTGATCGAAGGAGCCGGAGAACTTGCGGTCGCGCCCTGGTCGCCGGCCAAGATATTTGGGGTGCAGTCCGGTTTACAGTTGCCTGGTTATGATCCGGAGAAAAGCAAAATATTATTGGCTGAAAGCGGCTGGACCGATACCGATGGCGACGGCCTACTCGATAAAGATGGAAAGCCTTTCCAGGCCACTTTAATTGTTCAAAACATACCGCCCTGGCGGGCCATTGCCGAAGCGGTCCAGGAGCAACTGCGGATGGTAGGGATAACTCTGGAAATAGACGAGCTCGAAAGAGGAGCCTACATGAAACTGTTGCGTGCCGGTGATTTCGACCTGGCCGGAATAAGCGGCATCGGACTGCCGACCAATGATCCGTATATGCACATTTCCAATTTTTATCACTCCAGATACGGTTTCAAGGTCGGGGAGGAGGCTTCTAGTCCAAGCCTGATCAACAACCCGGAACTCGACGCTCTGATCGAGGAGATGGTAGTTACTATCGATCCGGAGCGGAGAGGAGCGATTTACCACCGGATTCAGGAGATTATCGTCAACGAAACGGTTGGGGTCTATCTCTATCACAGCACTATTTTTGTTGCACTACAGGAAAATGTTACCGGCTTCGAGATTTCCGGTGGATTTTGGAATCTGGATTTGCGCGAGGTCAGTTTGCGATAGGTAGGGTTAAAGATGAAAAAGGCGAAAAAGGCCGATTGCACTCATAAATCGGGGTTTTGCTGTTGGGGGTCATGCTATCAGGTTGCACCGGACAGCAGGCCGGGGAGGTAAAAGCAGCCCAAATTTTACTGATCAGGAAAAGACAGTTCGGCACTTGGCAAACGGGCTGAAAAAGAGTGGCAAATTAGTCATTTGCCACTCGCAGTCCAGAGCGGCGATCAACAGTCTTCATCAGCGGGCAGGGGAAGAGGTCAGAGAAGACAGATTACCGACCATGGATCAACTGCACCGGATGATGGAAAAGGCCGGAATGTCAGTGGGGAAGCAAGTCGATAGCGAAGACATCTTTTTCATCGCTACGGTAAAAGGCAAGTAGGGGCACGGCGCGCCGTGCCCCTACAGGGGAGAGGAATGATGAGCGTGAACAAGAAGATAAAAATAATTGGTTTGGCAATCTGTTTGGTGCTTTTGGGTGTGATGCTGGCTGGCTGTGTTGGGCAGCAGGCCGAAGAAGGGAAAGTAGAAGTTCGGCAGAAAGTAGTTGCCGGGTTGGGGAGAGATCCTGGTGCAGGCAAATTAAAAGCTCACTCACTCCTGACTGGCATATATGAACAATTGCTCAGAGTGGATACCGAATTGCGACCAGTGCCCCATCTTGCAGAATCTTGGGAGGTGTGTCCAGAAGGTAAAATATGGACCTTTTATCTCCGAGAAGGAGTTGAATTTCATGATGGCACACCTATGGATGCCTCAGCCGTCAAACTCAGCACAGAGATGTTCACTGCAACTCGGCCGGGGATGCTGGTCGGCTTTAGTTCAGTTGAGGTCGTGGATGAGCACACGGTCAGATTTCACTTTGATGAGACTTTTGTTCTGGTGAGTCAGTTGCTATTTATGCCTGTCGTCAGTCCGGCGGCAATCGAGGTAAATGATAATGAATGGACAGTCAGTGAACCTGTCGGTACTGGACCATTCAAATTTCTTGAGCATAGTCCGGACGAGAAGATGATCTTGGTCCGGAATGATGATTACTGGGGTGGTAAGCCCAAATTAGAAAGGGTGACTTTAAAAGTCATTCCCGACCCAACAACCAGAATAATGGCTTTGGAAGCTGGCGAGATCGATATGATCATTGATACAGGCAGTATAATGCCAGAGCATGTACCAATACTTTCGGCGAAACCTGGAATAGAGATACTAACCGGTCCGGGCATAGTTTCGCATGGACTGATTTTTAATACGCATAAACCACCTTTTGACGATCTGCGGGTAAGGCAGGCGGTGATGTATGCTATAGACCCTGACAGTATCGTAGAGTTTGCACTTGAAGGTTATGGCCGGTTGATGACCAGTGTTCTTCCCCCTTCATTTACAGATTGGGTGTATCCTGATCCTCTCTTCAGTTTCAATGATCAGGGTAAAGCACGAGAATTATTGCGAGATGCCGGCTGGAAGGATACCGATGGGGATGGCATATTTGATCGTGATCGGGAAGATTTTAAAACAACACTCCTGATAAGTTCCAGAGCTGCTGGTCGTTGGCCGTATGATACCATGGCAGAGATCATCCAGGCACAGTTGCGGGATGTTGGAATTCTGGTTGAGATAGAGCTGGTGGATGGAGGTCTTTGGAATGAGAGGCAGGAGATGGGTAAGGTTGAGGTTTCGATCTACGGGTGGGCAACGATCACCCCGCAGGACTTTTTGCAAGAAATGCTGCATTCGGAAGGGACGCATACCCTTGGTATAGATCCGGCAATTTACAGCAACCCGGTACTTGATGAGCTGACCGATGAGTTGATGAGGACGGTTGATGATAACGAGGCGAAGAGGTTAGCAATTGAGATCCAGAAGATCGCTGCAGAGGATGTGCCGGTAGTTCCGATTTATGAGGATGTGATGATCAATGCTGTTCGAGATAACATAAAGGGATACGAGCTCCACCCCTGGTTTATCGTCAACTGGGAGGATATTTACGTGGTGAGCGAAAAGTAATTTTTTTTAGCGAGGAAGGATATGATGAACTGGTCCGATAAGTGGCGGGAATTGGTGCTGCGGTCATCGCTCAGGAAAGGGCGCAGCCCCTTTACTTCAGGAGAGTTTGTCGAGTGGTACGAGCTGCAGCTTGAACACAACAAGTATACCGGGGTTTTATTGGACAAGGTGCAAAGGCACCTGGACAAGCATTCAACGGTGCTGGATATCGGTGCCGGCACCGGTGCTTTTGCTCTACCTCTGGCCCGGCTGGTTAAAGCGGTTACGGTGGTGGAGCCGTCGGCCGAGATGCTCGCCCGCCTGCACCGCAACATGGACACCACCAACATTCGCATCATCAATAAGCACTGGGAAGATGTTGACATCAAAGAAATCGGCCGATATGACTTGGTGTTGGCCGCCCACTCGCTCTATGGGATCGTTGACATTGAGACCGAGCTGAAAAAGATGCTGGCGGCAGCCAACGGGCGTTTTTGCTTTATTATCAGAGTTGGCCGGCAAAACTTTTATGCTGATACCTGGCGGCGTTTCAAAGGGGAAGAATTCCATTCCCCGCCCGGTTTCATTCATCTTTATAACCTGCTCTACGAGCTGGGGCTGGCCGCCAACGTCGAAATGGTCCAAACTTCTCGCGACCAGGTTTATCTGAATATCGAGCAGGCCGTAAAGCACTGGCGGGTGCGGCTTAATCTGGCGCCCGAAAAAGAGGACGAGTTGCGGGCCTATTTACTGGATTTCCTGAAAGAAAGAGGCGGGAAACTTTATTGGCGGGAGGAAAGAC
>CAZHPX010000168.1:0-3851 GCA_964534785.1 uncultured Desulfobulbaceae bacterium
CGCGAACCCCGTCAGGTCCGGAAGGAAGCAGCGGCAGTGAATCTTTCTGTGTGTGCGGGGTAGCCCGGCTATCCTTTTTTTGCTGACCGGTAATTTCCCAATTGAAAGTAACAGTCTGCCCGAATACCGTACCCTGTACCCTGACCATCTAAACCTCAAACATTACAAAGCCGTTGTCTTATCTCGTCTTAGCAAGAAAATCAAGGCCCCGCACTTTCGCAGAGGTGGTGGGTCAGAAAATTGTGGTGCGAACTCTAAAGAACGCTCTGGCAAGGGATAGAGTTCCCCATGGTTTGATCTTCAGTGGTATCCGTGGAACCGGCAAAACCACTCTGGCCAGAATAATGGCAAAAGCCCTGAACTGTGAACAGGGGGTAACCCCAACCCCATGTGATGACTGTAATTCATGCCGTGATATTCATGCCGGCAGGGCTGTTGATCTCCATGAAATTGATGGAGCTTCCAACCGGGGTATTCAGGAAATCCGTGATCTCAAGGAGCGAATCCGCTTCATGCCCACTAATGCCCGCTATAAAATTATCATTATTGATGAAGTACACATGCTCACCACCGAGGCGTTCAATGCTCTCCTCAAAACCCTTGAGGAACCGCCGGATCATGTTTACTTCATGTTTGCCACCACTGAATTACACAAGGTTCCGGTGACCATCCTTTCCCGGTGTCAACGCTATGAACTGCAGAGGGTCAGTTATCAGGAACTTGTCAGCCATTTTATGCATCTGGCAGATGGAGAAGGATTTAAAATAGAGCCGGCGGCTGTCGGTATTGTTGCCCGTGAAGCATCCGGCAGTGTCCGGGATGGTCTCAGTCTGCTGGATCAGGTCTTTTCATATTGTGCCGCCGATGTATCGGCTGAAGATGTGGCGGAAGTGTTGGGGCTGGTCAGTCACGAGGTAATTGCTGATATAGGGGCTGCCCTGCTCGCCGGTGATATCAGCCTGGTTATGGAACGGTTGGAACAGGTGTATGAATATGGTCTTAACACCAAACGGTTTACCGCTGATCTATTAGCCTGGTTTCGTAATCTTGTCTTTTGCCGGCTAAGCAGAAATCCTGAAAAAATGCTTGATCTTGCTGAAGATGAAATTGTTCGTTTAAAAGAGGTCGCCGCTCAGTACACGGTGGAGACTTTGTCGGCGACCTTCAAGATTTTGCTGGAAGGTCTGGAAAAAGTACATTATGCCTCCCAGCCCCGGCTGGCTCTGGAGATGGCTTTTTTACAAGCAATCCAGGCTGGTGACATCCAGCCGGTTGGAGAGCTTTTATCCCGTCTTGACTCAGCACTTGCCGGAGTTTCCTTTAATGAGATTTTCCCCGGAGTTTCTTTGCAGACGGGTAAAAAAGAAGTTTTAGATAAGACGGGGGAGAGGGCGGAGAGGTTTTCTTTGTCGCAGGAAAGTGAATCTGTTATAGTCGATGGAACAGAAGAACCGGATAAATTTCAAGTGACCGGGGCGGAAGATTCGTTTAAGGTGGAGCATTCCGAAACACATCCGCCTTTATCGTCTTCACAGCAGGATTGTCTTCAGCCGGGTGTGGGGGATGATGGGGTTGGGCGTGAAGAACATGGGGAGAACAAAACCATCAGGAGGGAACATGGGAAACAGGAAAAGGTAATTCAAAAGCCTGTTTCGGAGAAGGCAGAGGATATCAGAGCCCGGTGGCCGGGGTTTATTGAATATGTCAAAGACCGTAAGCTCTGGATGGCTGCAGTCCTGCGGCGGGCGGAATCGACTGTTATTATTGGGGATGAACTGGTTATTTCGTATGATGATTCCATTGATTGCAGCATGCTTAAAAATCGGGAACATGCCAGGTTACTGACTGAGTTTGTTCTTGATTTTTTTCAGCGGACACTTGTTGTCTCCTTTAATGTCAATGGCGGTGAGGAGTGTGATGTGGATGTTGACGGAGATGGCAGCCCGCAGGAGGAACGGAAGGCATTGGCCGGTGATCCCCTTGTCCTTACAGCTCTTGAGGTTTTTAACGGTCAGGTTGGCAGTATCAGGGTTGGCCCCCGTTTTCGTTCGTCAGCGAATAATGACGGTAAGTTGAAAATTGAAACCTGAAGAGGTATATTTTCTGTAACCGTTCACCACAGGTGCTGATTTACGGAAAACTTAGACCTGTAAGTGTCTACCAGTACTTCATATTCGGTAACTGTTCGGTGAGTTTAAAAAAGCTGCACAATCATTGGACTGTAACTGTTCAGAAATGCCTTACGGAGTCTACGCTTCCCTGTCTGTTCATGTATCGGAAAATTAGCAGCGAAGCGGCGGCAGTGAAACGGCGAAGTTTCTGTGAGAATTGTTCCTGATAAATATCGAATGTCGAAGTAAATGACAAAAACTGTTTATTTGCATATCGGGATCATGTATTTTAACTTCGACATTCAGTATTCGACATTCAATCTGATCTGCTCGAAAGGCATTATGTACATTGTGGACTTCGCAGCATACTGATGTTATGTAAGCAGGCATAGATAAACGAAGAAGTAAGCGTAGACTCCGTGGGATACTGGTTAACGCTTACGATTTTCCGATTAGAGTATAACTTATTTTGAGGGAAAAATTATTATGGACATGGGAAGTTTGATGAAGCAGGCTAAGGAGTTTCAGGAAAAATTAGGAACTCTTCAGGGTGAACTGGCTGCAAAAAAGGTCACCGGCTCAGCAGGAGGTGGAATGGTGACGACCACGGTTAACGGTCGCAGTGAAGTGGTTGGTCTTGTCATTGAAAAAGAGATTATCAATTCTGATGATATTCAAATGCTGGAGGACCTTGTCATGGCAGCGGTGAACGATGGTTTGCGTAAAGCAAAAGAGTTGAATCAGGCAGAAATGGGTAAGCTGACCGGTGGCATGAATCTCCCTGGTATGTTCTGATTTTTCTGTTTTCTTTTTTTTATCATAGTTTATCATAATGCAGTCTGTCCCACCGCCTCTTGAGCGCTTGATCGACGATTTCACCCGCTTGCCGGGAATTGGTCGAAAGACAGCCACCAGACTGGCTTTGTATCTTTTACGCAGGCCGGTTGGTGAAGCTCGAGAACTTGCAGAAACATTATCTTTGCTCCATTCTTCCATCCAGATATGTTCCGACTGCTTTGCCTTTTCTGAACTCGATCCCTGTCCGGTCTGTGCTGATGATCGGCGTGACAGAACCCTGGTCTGTGTGGTCGAAGAGCCGGGCGACATGATGGCCATTGAGAAAACCAGTAGTTTTCGGGGAATATATCATATTCTCCACGGTGTCCTTTCACCCATGGACGGGATCGGACCGGATGAACTAAAAATCCGGGGACTTTATCGCCGTCTGCAAAAAGGTACTGTGCAGGAAGTGTTCATTGCCACCAGTTCCACGGTTCCCGGTGAGGCCACCGCATCGTATCTCATGGATCATCTGCAGAGATTCAGGGTTAAGATCAGTCGATTGGCCTGTGGTATCCCCATGGGGATGGATATTAAGTATGCTGATAAGTACACCCTTGCCAGGGCGATTGATTCCCGGCAGTTCAGAAGCCAGAAGTCAGAGGACAGAATGGTTTGATGACCCCTCGGCCTCTCGTTCCCACGCTCCGGCGTGGGAACGAGGGGGTAAGTGAAAGAAGTAAAAAGTCAGAACATTCTGCCTTCTGGTTTCTGGCTTCTGATATTCCTTGACAGCGGCTGGATTTGTTGGTAATTGAGCAGGTTTGGTGTCGGTTGTATCTTTCGCATTGTGACTGGCATTTTAAACCGTGAAAAAATACAGGCGCGTAACTCAGTGGGAGAGTGCTACCTTGACATGGTAGAAGTCGGCGGTTCGAACCCGCCCGTGCCTACCAGAAT
>CAZHPX010000169.1:0-3850 GCA_964534785.1 uncultured Desulfobulbaceae bacterium
AAACTTCAAAAAACTGGTACGCTTTATCCCCTGAAGAATCCTTGTCGCTGCTGAGTTCGGATCAGAAAAAAGGTCTTGGCCAAGCAGAAGTAGATAAGCGTCAACAGGAGTTTGGAGCAAATGCTCTTACCGAGAGCAAAGGGCATGGGCCGCTGATGCGATTCATGCTCCAGTTCAACCAGGCCCTGGTCTATATTTTGCTTGTGGCAGTGATAATCAAAATATTTCTCGGTGCCTGGGTGGATGCCGGGGTTATCTTTGGGGTGGTTTTTCTCAATGCGATTATTGGTTTTGTCCAGGAGGGCAAGGCATTAAGTGCCTTAAAGGCTCTCGCCAAAGCCTTGACCACTGAAACAACCGTGTTACGAAACGGGGAAAAACAGCGGATAGATGCCAGGGAACTGGTGCCTGGAGATATTGTTATCCTTGCCTCCGGGGACAAGGTTCCGGCCGACTTGCGTTTATTGTATGTCCGCAACCTCCAGGTTGACGAATCTGCCCTGACCGGTGAATCCGTACCTGTGGAGAAAAAAGCCGGTCTGCTTGAAGATAAAACCTCTCTCGCTGATCGGGTTAATATGGGCTACTCATCAACCCTGATTACTTATGGAACTGCTGTCGGTGTGGTGGTTAAAACCGGCGACAACACAGAGATAGGCCGCATCTCTGAACTTATTGCCAGCACGGAATTACTGGCAACGCCCCTGACCCGTAAAATTGCCCGGTTCAGTCATTTACTTCTTTACGCAATTCTGGCCCTGGCGGCACTGACCTTTCTGGTGGGGTTATGGCATGGTCAACCCTGGGTTGATATGTTCATGGCGGCGGTGGCTTTGTCGGTGGCAATGATTCCGGAGGGACTTCCTGCCGTGTTGACCATCACCCTTGCCATTGGCGTGGCAAGAATGGCAAAACGAAATGCTATTATCCGTCGCCTGCCGGCAGTGGAAACCCTCGGCAGCACCACTGTTATCTGTTCCGACAAGACCGGAACCCTGACCCGCAACGAGATGACCGTCCATAAACTTTGGGCAGGTAATGATAAATTTGAAGTCAGCGGTGTCGGTTATATACCGGAGGGAAAGATAACAAAAGGTGGAAAGTCGGTAGAAGTCCACAGCAATTTTGTTCTGTCCGAGCTGATACGCATCGGCCTGCTCTGTAATGATTCTGTTTTAAAAGAAGATGAAGAAGGCTGGAAAATTGAAGGTGATCCCACAGAAGGTTCATTATTAGTGATGGCAAGAAAGGCTGGTTTTGATTCTGCCGGGGAAAATAATAACTACTCCCGCATTGACACTATTCCTTTTGAGTCTCAGCATCAATATATGGCAACCCTGCACAGCAAAAACAGCGGCACCGTAGTTTATATGAAAGGTTCTGTTGAGAGTGTCCTGGCACGATGTGATACTGTCATGGGGATGGATGGCCAACAACAGCCTGTGGATCAAGCCGCAATAAATGGTGCGGTGGATGCAATGGCCAGGCGGGGCTTGCGGGTACTGGCCTTTGCCCGGATTGATAAAGAAGCCGATATGACGGCTGTGGATCATGATGATATTGAAAATGGCATGGTCTTTATTGGCCTGCAGGGCATGATTGATCCCCCCCGGGAAGAGGCTGTTCTCGCTGTACGGGAATGCCGGGACGCCGGAATCAGGGTGAAGATGATCACCGGTGATCATATCGTTACCGCTGCTGCCATCGCAAAACAGTTAGGCCTTGACGAGACCGTGTCCGGGAAAACTCCGCCAGCGTTTACCGGCATTGAATTGGAGGCCATGCCAGAGGACGAGTTAAGTGAAGCTGCCTGTAATGCGGCTGTATTTGCCCGGGTTTCACCGGAACAGAAATTGAGGTTGGTTGAGTCCCTGCAAAGTCGGGGCGAGGTAGTCGCCATGACCGGAGACGGTGTCAACGATGCACCGGCATTAAGACGGGCTGATATTGGCGTAGCCATGGGGATTACCGGCACCGAGGTTTCAAAAGAGGCTGCCGACATGGTACTCACCGACGA
Organism: uncultured Desulfobulbaceae bacterium; assembly: GCA_964534785.1. GTDB lineage: Bacteria > Desulfobacterota > Desulfobulbia > Desulfobulbales > Desulfobulbaceae > DRLX01. Next base: position 2,018 of record CAZHPX010000169.1, read on the forward strand.
TAATTTTGCCACGATTGAAGCCGCAGTGGAAGAGGGACGGGGCGTATTTGACAATCTGGTCAAGTTTATCTCATGGATTCTGCCGACCAATGCCGGTCAAGGTCTGGTGATTATTGCCGCAGTGGTACTGGCAACACCTTTACCTGTCCTGCCGGTTCAGGTTTTGTGGATTAACATGACCACTGCCGTGCTTCTTGGTCTTTCCCTTGCCTTTGAGCCGCGGGAACCAGGAATTATGACCCGCCCGCCACGACCACCAGGCATGCCGATCCTCGGCGGTGAGTTGATTTTCCGCATTCTTCTGGTCGGTTTTATGCTGCTCATCGGAAGCTTTGGTCTATTTGAGCTGGCCTTGTATCAGGGAGCCAGTGAGGCCGAGGCCAGAACCATTGCCGTCAATGTCTTTGCCGTGGGACAGGCTTTTTATCTGCTCAACTGTCGTTCGATGCGTTTTTCCATGTTCCGCCTTGGCCTGTTCAGTAATCCCTGGATATGGGGCGGAGTCGCCGCCATGACTGTTGCCCAGTTGCTGTTTACTTATGTTCCCTTTATGAACCGGCTATTCCATACCGCCCCGATTGATGGCATGGACTGGCTTCGTATCATGGGAGTTGGTCTGATTATTTATTTTGTAACCGCTGCGGAAAAAGAATTTAGAAGACGCAGAGAAACAGGAGGTGTTGACGGATGAAATGGTCATGGAAAATTACCCGTCTTGCCGGTATTGATGTTTATATTCATGCCACCTTTTTCATCCTCATTGCCTGGATAGCTTTAATGTATTGGCAGATGGACGGCACCCTTGCTGCGTTTATCAGTACTATTGGTTTTGTTATGTTACTGTTCACCTGCGTGGTGCTGCATGAACTTGGTCATGCCCTGGCGGCACGGCATTATGGTATCCAGACCCGGCACATAACCCTGCTGCCCATAGGCGGGGTTGCGATGCTTGAAAAAATGCCGGATGATCCCAGACAGGAGATTATTGTATCCCTGGCAGGACCGGCGGTAAATCTGGTGATTGTGGCTGTTATTTACCTGTGGCTCATGATCAGCGACACGCTGATTCCTGTTAATACAGCCGGCTTCACCAGCGGGTCAATGCTGGAAAGATTGATGCTGGTCAACATTATCCTTGCCGTTTTCAACCTGCTTCCGGCTTTTCCCATGGACGGCGGCCGGGTGTTGCGGGCGGCACTGGCAATGCGTATGGACCATAACCGGGCCACCCGGATTGCTGCCTCTGTGGGACAGGGGATGGCCTTTTTTTTAGGTTTTATAGGTCTGCTTTTCAATCCTTTCCTGGTTATTATAGCCCTGTTTATATGGATTGGAGCAGCGGCTGAAGCCGGGCAGGAAGAGGTTAAGTCAACCTTGTCAGGCATGAAGGCAGGGCAGGCCATGTTGACTGATTTTCAAATACTCTCACCCGATGAGTACCTGTCCCGTGCCATTGAGCTGACCATAGCCGGCAGCCAGAAAGAGTTCCCCGTGCTGACCGAAGGAGTTATGGTTGGGGTTCTGACCCAGACAGATATGCTAAAGGGATTACAGGCTCAGGGAGAAGATGCCCTGGTGGGTGACTGGATGGAGAGGGAAGTAAAAGATGCTGACATAAACGAGCCTCTTGAGAGTATTTTAGAACGACTGCAAGGTTGCAAGTGCCGTCTGCTCTCTGTAACCGATGCCGAAAAAATATCGGGGATCATTGATCTCGATAATATTATGGAATTGCTCAGAATTCAAAAGGCCCTGCGAGAGCGGAAATAAAAAAAGCAGGGGGTAACCGATGAAGGATTCCCCTGCTTTTTTATTTCAATTCGTTATGGGACA